>JBGARM010000089.1:0-9502 GCA_044230215.1 Thermoanaerobaculia bacterium
GTCCCCCTCGCGGAGGGGGCGAGCTTCGCGCCCTGTGAGCCGGGGGGTGACGAGGCCGCCGGGGCGCGCGCGGATCGTGAGCTCGATCGTGCGGTGGCGCTCCTCGGCGCGAGGCTCTGGAGTCGACGCCGGCTCGCGAAGACGACCTCGTGGCGAGCCGAGCTGCTCGCGCTCACGCTGCTCGCGGCGTTCTGCACAGCCAGGTCGTCGGCCTCGTTCTCGCCGTCGCCGCCGGCGTCGTCGTCTTTGCGGCTCTGGTCCTGGCTCTCTCCGTCTCGATCCGACAGACGCGGCGGGTGAACGCCGCCGCGGAGGCGGCGCGGCTCGAGGCGCGCCGCGCGGAACGCGTCAAGGGTTTCTTGGTCTCGGTCTTCGAGCAGGCCGATCCGAACCGCACGCGTGGCGCCGAGATGCCGGCGCGACAGATCCTGACCGAAGGGGCGAGCCGGCTGGAGAGCGAGCTCCGCGACGAGCCCGAGGTGCGTGCCGAGCTCTACGACGCGGTGGCGCGCATCCAGGGGAGCCTGGGACTGCTCGACGAGGGGCTGGCCTCCGCCGAACGCGCCGCCGCCGAGCGCGCGCGGCTGTTCGGCCCGCGCTCGCGCGAGCATGCGCAGAGCCTGGTGACGGTGGGCAGGGCGCTCCTCGCCCAGGGGCGCGTCGAGGAGGCGGGGAAGCGGTTCGAGGAGGCGGCGGGTCACTTCGCGCAGCTGGGCGACCAGAGCTCCCTCGACTACGCGCGAGCGCTCTCGGGGCGGGCCGAAGTGCGCATGATGTCGGGCGACCTTGCCGGCTCGATCGCCGACGAGCGCCGCGCCCACGAGATCTTCAGGGCGGCGCTGGGCGAGACCGACGCCGAGACGCTCGAGCACCTCTCGAACATCGCAGTGCTCGAACCGGAGGCCGGCACCTTCGCCGAAGCGGTGCGCATCTTCCGCCAGATCCTCGCCGTGCTCGAGCCGGCCGAGGGCGCCGACTCTCCCAAGGTGCTCGACGTCGTGCTCAATCTCGCCACGGCCCTCGACTCGGCTGGCGAGAGCGCCGAGGCGCTGCCCTACTTCGAGCGCGTGGTGGCGGGCAGGCGGAGAATCTATGGCGCTGAGCATCCGGCGCTCGCCGAAGCGCTGGTGATCACCAGTCTTCGCCTGTCGCGCTCCGGGCGCAGCGCCGAAGCGCTCGCCGCGCTCGCCGAGGCGCGCGCGATCTACCAGCCGCTCGACCATCCGGAGCTCGGGTCGGTGGAGAATTACAGCGGACTCGCGCTCGCCGATCTCGGCCGCTTCCGCGAGGCCGAGAGCGCCTTCGAGCGCGCGGCGGCGCGGTTCGCGAAGGACGGAGGCGGGCAGAGCATTCTCGCCGTCAATGCGCTGGCGAACGAGGCTTACACGGTGAGCGAGCAGGGACGTGTGGCGGAGGCGCAGGTGATGTTCGAGCGCGCCGCCGGCGCGTTGCGCGCTCTCGGCGAATTCGACAATCCGCGCCTGTTGCGCATGCGTTTCAACTGGTCGCTTCGGCGAGGCGCGCGACGTCCTCGAAGCGGCGATGGCGCTCGCTCGCGCCAAGCTCGACGGAGGCCACTTGCGCATCGCCGAGGGGGAGGTCGAGCTCGCGCGTCTGGACCTCGCCGAGGGCGGGCCGGCGGCCGGCGAGCACGCCCGCCAGCGGCTCGCCGCCGCGGAGGCGATCGCGGCGACCAAGACCCCTTCCCCCGCCTTCACCCGCAACCTCGCCGCGGCGCGGGCCGAGCTGGCGGCGCAGGCCGGTCTCGCCCGACGACAGTAGAAGGAGATACCGACCGATGAGCGAAGCCACGACTGCAGCCCCGATTCTTCTGCGCCCGATCGGCGTGGTGCACGCGCCGCACAAGAGGCGCGACGATGTTCCCAGAGGGCTCGGAGCGCGCCACGACGCGGAGGGGACGTTCGAGATCTTCCCCGAGTTCGCTCCCGGCCTCGCCGACATCGAAGGCTTCTCGCATCTCTACGTGTTGTGGATCTTCGATCGCGCCGAGAGCTTCGAGCTCGTGGGGAAGAACCCGACCGACGGCCTCGAGCACGGCGTCTTCGCGACGCGTTCGCCGAAGCGGCCGAACCCGCTGGCGCTCACGGTCGTCGAGCTCCTCGGCCGTGACGGCGGCACGTTGCGCGTGCGCGGCGTCGACATGCTCGACGGCTCGCCGATCGTCGACTTGAAGCCCTATCTCTCGAACGTCGCGCCGGAGAAGCTCCGTCGCGGCTGGCTCGACGCCGCGGAGGCTGCGAAGCAGGCCGGAACCTGATCGCGGCGACGACGGACTAGGGCGCGTCGGACCAGGCGGCGGTCGTACCCTCCTCGAAGCCGTCACCGAAGACCCGGCTGTCGACAGTGAAGAGGTGGAACCGTTCGTCGACGAGCTCGTCGGAGTAGTAGATCGTGCCGGCGCTGTCGGGGAAGACCGCGAAGTTGGAGATGCGGCCGCCAGCGACCGGGTCGCCGTTTAGCCGCTTGTCCTGGACATAGTGCGGCGCCAGGCGCTGCTCATAGAGACCGCGCTGATCGGAGGGCGCGTCCTCGTCGACGGTGAAATCGACGCGGTGGCCGTCGGGATGGAGCCGCCAGAGAGTTCCTGTCGAGCGGTCCGGGCCGGGAATGGAGCTGTCGTTGGTGATCCGGTCCTGGCTCGCCGAGCCGTCGGCCGGCACCGAGTAGAGATCGAAGCGGTCGTTCTGCGAGATGTCGGCGCGGAAGACGATCGACGCACTGTCGGGCGTGAACTCCAGGCCGGTGACGTCGGATCCCGCGGCGACGATCCCCGAAACCAGCGGCACCGCGAGCGTCGAAGGGCCGGCGATCGGCACCGACCAGGCGCGGAAGGTCTCATTCGCAGTCTGGTCGGCGATGTAGGCGACGCGCGTACTGTCGGGGGAGATGTCGAAGGAGCTCTCGACATCGCCGCCGGCAACGAGGGCCGGGTTGAGGCGCACCATCGCGCCGGCGGGGCCGGCGATCGGCACGCTCCAGAGCTCGAAGCGCTCGTCGACGAGCTTGTCGGCGCGCACCACCAGATATTGGCCGTCCGGCGAGGTCGAGAACGCCTGGATCGCCCCGCCCTCGACGAAGCTGCCGCCGAGGGAGACCGACTCGGAGGCAGGTCCCGCCATCGGCACGCTCCAGAGCTGGTTGGTGCGGTCCCCCACCGGGGTGTCGCAAGTGAGCGCATAGGCGATCCGATTCGCGCTGGCCGACGTCGCGACGAGGAAGGCGATGCAGCCCGGCGGCGCCGCGTCGAGCAGGGAGACCCCGGCCGCCGCCGGACCGGCGAGCGGCGCCGACCACAGACGGACGACGCCGGTGGTCGTGTTGTAGATCAGCAGCACGACCCGGCTGTCGGAGACGACCAGCCCGCCGTAGATCGCTTCGTCGAGCGCGAGGTCGAAGTCGAGGCGGACGCCGGCGGCGGCCGGGCCCGCTACGGGGACGCCCCAGAAACCGACACCCGACGCAGTTTCGGCCAGATACCCGATGCGCCCGCCGGCTGCCGGTATCGTGGACCCGGAGACGCCTGCGCCGGTGACCGGCAGATTGAGCTTGACGGCGGAAGCCGGCGTGCCGGCGATCGGAGCGCTCCACAGCTCGTCGAGCCCGGCGGTGGCGAGGTCGCCGCGGTAGATCACGAAACGGCCGTCGGCGGAGAGCTCGAGGCTCTGCACGGCACCGATCGGGCCATAGGGCGACAGCCGATGGAGCTCGTCGCCGTTGCGCCGCCGCGAGTAGACCGCCTCGGCGCCGGCATTCTCGACATCGCCGACGAAGACCACCCACTCGCCGCGCGGGTCCATCTTCCACAGGAAGCGCACCGAGGAGCCGGCTTCCCCGGCGGGCGAGAACTGCCGCCAGAGGTAGTCCGGCGGCAGGGAGAGCTGAGCGGTCGCCGCGGAGGCCGCAAGGGCGAGGAGTGCTGCGACGAGGCTGGCACCTCCCGCGGCGCTGCGCAGGGAGCGGAGGCGAATCAAGGCGTTCATGCCTGGTAGAACGGTAAAGCGGGCCGCCGGGCGACAGCTGGCGCCTGCCGTCCTCCTGCCAAGTCGGGATCGCCTCAGGGAGTGTCCGGCCAGGCGTCGGTCGCGCCGTCTTCGAAGCCGTCGCCGAGCAGGCGGAGGTCGACGGTGAAGAGCTCGAACTTGTCGTTCACGACTTCGTCGGAGCGGTAGACCATGCCGGCGCCGTCGAGGTAGAGCTGGAGGTCGTTGACCTGGCCGCCGGTGACCGGCACGCCGTTCAGGCGCGCGTCGGTGGTGTAGGGCGCAGTCAAGCGCTGCTCGCCGAGGCCGCGCTGATCGCCCGCAGCGAGCTCGTCATAGATATAGATCACGCGCTGGCCGTCGGGATGGACGAGCCAGGTCGGCGTCACCGAGCACGCCGGCGCCGGCGGGACGCCCCGATTCGTGATCCGCGAGTGCGGTGTCGAGCCGTCGGTCGGCGCCTGGTAGAGGTCGAAGCGCTCATCGACGGCGAGATCGAAGCGGAAGACGACCCGCGAGCTGTCGGGGGTGAAGGCGAGGTCGGTGGCGTCGGCAGCGACCGCGAGGACGCCCTGGTAGAGCGACACCGCCGCCGTCGAGGGTCCGGCGATCGGCACGGCATAGGGAAAGAAGCGCTCGTCCGAGGCCTGGTCGGCGATGTAGGCGACATGCGTCGAGTCGGGCGAGATGCGGAAGGTGTCGATCACGTCGCCGTTCGCGACGAGGGTGGGGTTGAGGCGCACGATCGCCGCCGCGGGTCCGGCCACCGGAACACTCCAGAGCTCGAAGCGTTCGTCGACCAGGCGGTCGGCGCGAAAGACGACCCATTGGCCGTCAGGCGACAGGAGGAGCGAGCTGATGGCACCGCCGTCGGCGAAGCTCCCGCCCAGGGAGACCGCCGCGCCGGCCGGCCCCGTCGCGGGTACGCTCCAGAGCTGATTGAGAACGAAGCTCATGCCGAACGGGCAGAAAGCCGCATAGACGAGGCGCGAGCTGTCGGGTGTGAAGTCGGCGAAGTAGGCGCCGCAGCCGCCGGGGTTGGCGTCCGCGAGGGTCACGGCAGCGGCGGGGGGGCCGAGGATCGGCACGCTGACGATCCGGGTGGTCGCCGCCACGGTATCGACGAACTGGATGGCGACCTGGACGCCGTCGGGGCGGATCGTCGCGTTCAGGATGGTCTCGTCACCGACGGCCGCGGGATCGAGGCGCAGGTTGGCGGCGGCTGGGCCGGCGGCCGGCACGCTCCATGCCTGTTTGCCGCCGGCGGTCTCGGCGAGGTAGACAATGCGCTCGCCGGACCGCGGCACCCGAACAGTGCCGGCGCCGCTCCCGGTGACCGGCACGTTGAGCTTGACGGCACTCGCCGGCGTGCCCCAGAGCTCGACACTCCAGAGCTCGACGAGGCCGTTGACCTCGAGGTCTCCCATGTAGAGCACCCGCCGCCCGTCGGCGGAGAGATAGAGGCCGTTGATCGCTCCCAGGGCGCCGTAGGGCGAGAGGCGGTGGAGGCCGGAGCCGTTGCGCCGGACCGCGTAGACCGCCTCGGCGCCGGCGGTTTCGACGTCGCCGACGAACACCACCCACTCGCCGCGGGAATCGATCCGCCGTGCCCAGCCGACGCGCGAGGCCGCTTCGCCGGACGGGGATAGCTGCCGTACCGTGTAGTCCGGCGGGGTCTGGGCGGCGAGCCCGGAGGCGCCCATTCCGAGTCCGGCGAGTCGTGCCAGGGCGATGCCGGCGATCCACAGCTTCCGCATGAGTCTCTCCTTACTTCCCTCTACTTTCCTTCCCGTCTTTTCGCGTCCGCCGGGGACAGGCGGGCGGCTCAAGACTCGACTGGCCGGATGGGTGAGAATGGGCCCAGGAGTTCCTGGGAGATCCGCGATGAGTCGAACGACCTCTGTGGCTTGCTGGGCGCTGACGTGGATGGCGATGGCGGGAACCGGCCTCTTCGCCGATCCGCCGCGCCCTTCTACCTTCTCGATCGTCGCTGCCGATCCGGCGACGGGCGAAGTCGGCGTGGCCGTAGCCAGCCGCTTCTTCGCCGTCGGCTCGGTGGTGCCGTATGCCCGCGCTGGAGTCGGGGCGGTCGCGACGCAGGCGTCGGCGAACACGACCTATGGGCCGGGGGCCCTGGAGCTCCTCTCACGTGGTGCCTCGCCGGCGGAGGCGCTCGCCATCCTCACCCGCGCCGACGACGGGCAGAGCCACCGCCAGGCCGGGGTGGTCGCGGCGAGCGGCGCCTCGGCGACCTTCACCGGCCCCGAGTGCAGCTCGTGGGCGGGGGGACGGAGCGGTCCGGGCTACGCCGTGCAAGGGAACATCCTGACCGGCGAACCCGTGGTCGCGGCGATGGAGAAGGCCTTTCTCGACGGCGCCGGGAAGCCTCTGGCCGAGCGTCTGTATGCCGCGATCGTCGCCGGCGACGCTGCGGGTGGCGACAGCCGCGGCAAGCAGTCGGCGGTGCTCCTGGTGTCACGCGCCGGCGGTGGCTACGGTGGCAAGGACGATCGGGCGATCGACATCCGCGTCGACGATCACCCGGAGCCGATCGTCGAGCTCGGCCGGCTCACCCAGCTCGCGCTGCTCAACGATCTGTGGAATCGCGGCTGGGCGGCGTTCCGCGACGGCAAGCGCGGCGAAGATCTCAAGTGGCAGGAGATGACTCTCACGCGCGCGGAGGCGACGAAGGCCGGCGTTCTCCCCGAAGTCCTCTACGACACCGCGGTCATCCGCCTGGCGAACGGCGACCGCGCCGGCGCCCGCACCGCCCTCGACCGCGCCCTGGCGCTCAACCCGAAGCTCGCGCAGCAGGCGGCGGTGGATGGCGATCTCGCCGGGCTGCGGGCGGCGAAGCCGTAGACGCTTCGTCCGCGGCCCCTTCGGCGCGCGGGAAGTGCACCGGCGCTCGCCCGCCCGAAGGGAGATTGCCCCGCCCGAAGGGAGGTTGAGAAGTGCGCGACGGTCGGCGACGATGCGAAGCACCATGACCCCGACCTGTCTCGCCTGTGGCCGCAGCGACGACGAAACTCCGCTCGTGCAACTCCTTCATCGCGGCGTCGCGCGCTACATCTGCCCGCAACACCTGCCGATCCTGATCCACAACCCGGTCGAGCTCGTCGGCAAGCTCGAAGGGGCGGAGCGGTTGCGACCCGCCGAGCATCGCGACTGACGGCTGAGGCGCGATCGAGCGGTCGCGCCGTACGGTGGTCCGACCTCCGGTAGGCTTCGGTGGTGGACGCCACCGATTTCCTCGCCCGCTGGCGCGAAGCTGGCCCCGCTGAGCGCGCCAACAAGGACAGCTTCCTCGCCGAGCTCTGCGACGTGCTCGGAGTCGAGCGGCCGCTGCCGAAGACGAACGATCCGGAGAAGGACCGCTACGTCTTCGAGAAGGACGTCGCCCGTTCGCGCGAGGACGGCACGTCGATCGGCCGCATCGACCTCTTCCGCGCCGGCTGCTTCGTGCTGGAGGCGAAGCAGGTGGACGCCGCGAAGCGCGGCAGTCCCGCCTGGGAGCAGGCGATGAACGACGCCCACGGTCAGGCGCTGGGCTACGCGCGAAGCCTCCCGGTGGCGCCGCCGTTCGTGGTCGTCTGCGACATCGGTCACTGCTTCGACCTCTACGCCTCG
Source organism: Thermoanaerobaculia bacterium (assembly GCA_044230215.1). Taxonomy (GTDB): domain Bacteria; phylum Acidobacteriota; class Thermoanaerobaculia; order Multivoradales; family JAGPDF01; genus JAGPDF01. The sequence continues at coordinate 7,632 of JBGARM010000089.1, forward strand.
TTCGACGGCTCGGGGGCCTATCGCCCGTTCCCCGACGCCTTCAAGAAGCGCCTCTTCCTCACCGATCTCGAACACCATCTGCCGCTGCTGCGCGCGCTCTGGGACGACCCGCTGGCGCTCGATCCGGCGCGGCAGCAGTCGAAGATCACCCGCGAAGTGGCGGCGAAGCTCGCGATCCTGGCCCGCGAGCTCGAGGGATCAGGGCAGGACCCGCGGCGCGTCGCCGAGTTCCTGATGCGCTGTCTGTTCACGATGTTCGCCGAGGATGTCGGCCTCCTGCCGGAGAAGCTCTTCTCGAAGTACCTGCACGAGTACTGGCTGCCGAACCCGGCTTCCTTTCCCGGTGGCGTCGGCGCACTCTGGCGGGACATGAACGAGGGGCGCGAAACGGTCGCCGGAAAGCTCCTGCGCTTCAACGGCGGCTTGTTCGCGGATCAGCAGGCGCTCGCGCTGACGAAGAAGCAGCTCGAGCTTCTCGCCGAGGCGGCGCAGAGCAACTGGGCGGAGGTCGATCCGTCGATCTTCGGCACGCTCCTCGAACGGGCGTTGAGTCCCGAGGAGCGCCACCGCCTGGGCGCGCACTACACGCCGCGCGCCTACGTCGAGCGGCTGGTGAAGCCGACGATCGAAGAGCCGCTGCGCGCCGACTGGGATCTGGTACGGGCGGAGGTGCGCTCGCTGGTCGAAGCCGGCAAGGTCGAGACGGCGCAGTCGCGGGTTCTCGACTTCCATCACAAGCTCTGCGCGACCCGCGTTCTCGACCCGGCGTGCGGCACGGGGAACTTCCTCTACGTGACGCTCGATCTCTTCAAGCGTCTGGAGGCGGAGGTCCTGGCGCAGCTCCAGGGCCTGGGCTACACGCAGATGGGGCTCGAGCTCGAGAAGTACCGCGTGACGCCGGAGCAGTTCCGCGGCATCGAGGTGAAGCCCTGGGCGAAGGAGATCGCCGAGCTCGTGCTGTGGATCGGCTACCTGCAATGGCAGGTGAAACAGCCCGGCGGCGCCCTCACCATCCCCGAACCCGTCCTCCGCGACTACGACAACATCGAATGCCGCGACGCCGTCCTAGCCTGGGACGGCGACCCCGAGCTAGCCAGAGACGAGCACGGCGCCCCGATTACCCGCTGGGACGGAGTCACCACCAAGAAGAGCCCAGTAACAGGAGAACCCATCCCCGACGACTCCGCGAGGATCCCCGTCTACACCTACAAGAACCCCCGCCCCGCCGACTGGCCGAAGGCAGACTTCATCATCGGAAATCCGCCATTTCTGGGTACGAAGAGAATGCGGAGATCTCTGGGTGAGGGCTATGTCGACTGCTTGCGAGCAGTCTACGGGAACGAGGTCGAGAGCAACGCAGACTATGTGATGTTCTGGTGGAACAAGGCTGGCAACCTCACGTTGGCTGGCGAAGTGAGGCGCTTCGGCTTGATCAGTACCAACAGCATCACGCAGTCCTTTAACAGGCGCGTCGTTCGGGGCCTCATGAACAAGGGGCTTCGATTGGTATGGGCCATTCCAGACCACCCCTGGACTGAAGATGAATCTGGTGCCGCAGTCCGCATCACCATGGTCTGCGGAAGCAAGAGTGGTCCAACCATGGCGACGCTTGAAGTCGTCGCGGACGAGAACTCAAGTGAGGGAGCAAGTGCCGATGGCGCGGCCTACTTACGACTAGTCTCAAAGCAGGCTCCCGTCATCAATCCGGACTTGTCCCTGGGGCATTCCTCAGCGGAAAGTGTCGCGCTTCAGGCGAATAGTGGGCTTGGGGGCATGGGCGTCGCGCTTCACGGGTCGGGTTTCTTGCTGGAGCCTGAGGTTGCAGGTCTGCTCAAGAGCGGAGGCGATCCTTCTGTGATTGTCCCTTTTCT
>JBGARM010000008.1:0-22605 GCA_044230215.1 Thermoanaerobaculia bacterium
CCCATGGGCGCGGAGCGCTTCTTCAGCGAGCACCCATGGGAGACGGTCCGGTCAGGACCCCGAGCAAGCGTTTTCGGGCTGGAATAGCGGGACGGGACCCCGAGCCGGGATTGCAGTCAGAAACCGGCGCCGCTCAGGGGGCCGTGGCGCTCCACTTCGAGCTGTTGCCGCTCTCGAAGCCGTCGTTGAAGATCGTCGGCCGCACCAGCCCGAGCGGCGTGTAGCCGGAGTAGCCGGGGAAGACCTGCTGCCAGTTCGGGTTGCCGAGCCGGCCGACGACGATCTCGGAGAGCACGCGGCGGAAGTCGGTGGTGATGTCGAGATCGGCGGCGTCGTAGAGCTGGTCGTTGGCCAGGCCCGGCCAGGCGCCGTAGAGCCCGCCGACCACCGGACCGCCCATCACCGTGATCACACCGCCGTGCCCATGGTCGGTGCCAGCGTCGTTGTTCTCGCGGAAGCGGCGGCCGAACTCGGACATGACCGCGACCGTCGTCCGCGCGGCGAAAGCATTCGCGCCGACGCCATCGAGGTCGGTGTAGAAGGCGGCGAGCGCCTGCGAGAGCTCCTGGATCTTGTTCCAGAAGAACTGGCCGCTGGCGGGAGTGCCCTGGCCGTTGTGGGTGTCCCAGCCGCCGAGGTCGAGCGTCGCCGCGCGCAGCCCCATGTCGAGCTTGATGAGCTGGGCGGTGAGCTTCAGCGAATCGCCGAACGATCCGGTCGGATAGACCGCGCCGTTCGCCGGCACGTAGGAGGACAGCGTCGGCACGTTCTGCTCGATGAAGCCGGAGGCGTCGAGCGAGACCAGGCCCTGGGCGTAGCGCGGATCGACGTTGGCGTGCAGCTCGAGGATGTTGCGCAGCGACAGCTTCTGCGCATCGCGCCAGCCGGAGGGGCCGGTGTTGAACAGAAAGTCGTCGCGGTTGGCGAAGGCGACGACGTTGGTGTCGGCGAGCCACGACGTCTGGATGGTGGAGGAGACCGCGATCCGCTGCACCATCGGCGTGCTCGGCGGCAGGTCCGGACAGGTCAGGAAGTGGCGCGTCAGCCAGCCGTCGTTGGTGCCGCCGTTGCCCGGCGTGCCGAGCTCGATCTGCGCCTGGTTGTCGAAATGGCTGCGGCTCGACGTGTCGAGACCGGCGGCGTGCACGAACGCCACCTTGCCGTCCTGGTAGAGACCGTGCAGGTGGGTCGCCGCCGGGTGGAGGCCGAACTGGTTGCCGGCCATCGTGCCGAGATCGAGCGCCGCATTGGTGCCGCTCGCCGGAATCTTCAGCACCGGCCGGGCGGTCTCGTAGAAGGCGCGATCGGGGCCGCCGGTCGGCAGGACGAAGGAGAGTCCGTCCATGCCGCCGCGCAGGAAGAGGACGATCAGCGTGTCGTGGTTCGGGATCGACAGCGGATCGGCGAACACCAGATTGGTGAAGCGCGCGGAGGCGAGGTTGGCGATCGCCGCCGAACATCCCATCATGAAGCCGCGGCGCGTGGATCGGTACATGTCGGGGCTCTCCTACTTGACGAGGAATTCGGGCGTCATGAAGATCAGGCCGACGAGGGCGCGGAGGCGGGCGCGCACCGCCGTGGGGGTAGAAGACGAGCCGTCCAGCAGCAGCGCCTGCGTCGGGCTGTTGCCCTGCGCCATGAAGTCGACCAGCTCGTCGCGCTGCGTCGCTTCGAGCGCCCGGCCGAAGATCCGGCCGATCCAGAAGTCGACCAGCTGTTCCGCGGTCGCCTGGTGCGGCAGCGCCGGGAAGGCGGCAAAGGTCTGGCCCAGGACGTCGAGCCGGAAGTCGTCGGTCGCACTGTTGCCGTCGATGTCCTGGTCGATCAGCCAGCTGCCGAGGCGCCAGCACTGCAGCCGGGTATTGGTCCCCGACCAGAACTCCTCGAGGTCGCCGAAGCCGTCGGGGGGGACGCGGGCGAACAGATTGTGCCCGGTCTTCGTCTGGCGCGACAGGAAGTTCGCCGTGTCGGACTCGACCGTCAGTGGATTCTGGTTGGTGTAGCCGAAGTTCCAGTTGGGGCTCGCGGCGCGCATGGCGCTGACCGAGAATTCCACCGGACGTTTGATCTTCTCGCCCCAGGTGGTCTTGAACTCGGTCGAGAGCAGGATCGCCTCGTAGACCTGCTTCAACTGGTCGGGGGCCTGCCACTGGGCGGTGAACAGGTCGCCGACGGTCTCGACCAGGGCCGGCGGCGGCTGGTCGGAGATCAGGCGGCGGCAGAGCTTGCGCGCCAGGTGCCGGCCGGTGCCCGGGTGCGCGGCGAGCATGTCGAGGACGTCCTCGCCGTCCTTCTCGTCGGCCTGGTTGGGCGGGATGTTGACCTGGCCCAGGGACAGCACGGCTTTCTGGAAGTTGTCGTGGTTGCTGGCGGTGTAGAGGAAGGTGCCGAGCGTGCTCGAGACCCCCCAGGCGGTGAAGGCGCGGGCGGTCTCGTAGACGTCGTTGTCGACATAGCCGGCGGGGATCGGCTGGCCGGCGCTCGGCGTTCCGGCCGGCCAGAGCATGGCGGGGGCCCACGGCTGGACGGCCGCCTGCGAGCCGACACCGTAGTAGTTCTCGGCGCCAAGGGTGTGCAGCTCGAAGAGCTCGCGCGCCCAGTTCTCGTTCGGGCCGTTGCGCGTGTTGGTGTAGTTGTCGAGAAAGTAGAGCATCGACGTGCTGCGCGCCACCGCCTCCAGCATGTCGCGGAAGTTGCCGAAGACGTGGGCGCGCACGACGTCGCGGTCGTAGTGGACGAAGGTCTCCTGGGTGTAGGTCTCGAAGCCGTAGATGTTGAAGTGATTGAGCCAGAAGTCGACCAGCACCTCGCGCAGCTGCCACCTGCTGTAGACCATGCGCAGGTAGGTGTTGAGCCGCGTCTCTTCGACCGGCCGGCTGGGCTGGATGCCGCCGACCCGGTGGTCCTGCCAGAGCTGGGTGAGCGACTTGGCGAGGGTGGTGAAACCCGGGTCCGGGTAGCCGTTGAGGCCGTTGCGACGCTGGTGGTACTCGGTGTCGTTGGCCTCGATCGGATCGGGGTTCAACTGCTGCGCGACGTAGGCCGCGAGGCGGGCATCGTCGTCCGCGCCGAGCGCGTTGAAGGCCGCGACATCGCCCGGGCGCGGGCCGAAGCCCATGCGGTTGAGTGCCACCAGCGCGACGCCGGGGAAGTCGAGCGGCGCCCTCCCCGGAGCCGCTGCCGCGCGCACGGCCGGCGCGGACGCTGCCGGCGTCGGCGGCGTGAGCAGCTCGCGGCGGGTGAGCCGGGGGCGGTAGCGGGGAATGGCGGTGGCGTCCGGCATGAGGGCTCTCCCGGAAGATCTTCGGGTTGGTTGCGAGGCGCGAGGCTAGAGGCTCTGCTCCATCGCGCAAATGGACCACTCCACAGGCCGGCGCCCGGCACCGGCCTCAGCCGCTGACCGCGCTCCACTGGCTCGGGTCGCCGCTCTCGAAGCCGTCGGTGAACAGGTCGGCGCCGATCGGTGGCAGATCGATGCCGTTGACGACGCCGATCGGACTGTAGGCCTGGTAGCCGGGGAAGACCGTGCCGAGGTGGGGGTTGCCGAGACGGCGGATGAGGATCTCCGACAGGACCCGCCGGAAGTCGGTGGTGACCTCGACATCGCCGTCGTTCAGCTGTCCGTCGGCGAGCCCGGGCCAACTGCCGTGCAGACCGCCGGTGGCGTTTCCGGAGAGCACGAGCATGTTGTTGCCGTGGCCGTGGTCGGTGCCGCCGTCGGCGTTCTCGAAGAAGCGGCGGCCGAACTCGCTCATGACCACGACGGTCAGCCGGTCGTGGGAGCCGTCGAGGTCGGGCCAGAGCGCGCGCAGACCCTGGGCGCGCTCGCCGGCGCGCGCGCCGTCGACGCCGGCGGTGGTGCCCTGGTTCTCGTGCGTGTCCCAGCCGCCGAGGTCGAGCGTCGCGACGCGCAGGCCGAGATCGAGCTTGGCCATCTGGGCGATCGTCTGCAGGTTCTCGCCGAACCAGGTCTGCGGATAGACGGCGCCGTTGGCGGGGGTGTAGGCGCCGCTCGCGTAGAGCTCGATGATGTCGACCGCGTCGAGCGCCTGCAGTCCGGTCTGATGCAGCCAGCTGGACCCGCCGGCGTAGAGGTGGCGCAGCGCCGTGCGCTGCGGGCTCCGCCAGGCCCATGGTCCGGTGGAGAGCGAGAAGGAATCGACGCTCGACAGGTTGATCGTGTCGTAGCTCGCAAGCAGCGAGATGGTCTGGGTGCCGCCGACGGCGAGCGACGGCATGATGATCTCGGAGGGGAGGTTGCCTGCCGACTGGAAGTGACGCGTCAGCCAACCGTTGGTGATGTTGCTGACCCCCGGGGTGCCGAGCTCCATCCAGTTCATCGAGTCGAAGTGGCTGCGTTCGTTCGCCGCCATGCCGCAGGCGGTGACGACGGAGAGCCTGCCATCCTGGAAGAGCTCGTGGAGCGGCGCTGCCGACGGGTGCATCCCGAAGCTCGTGCCGCCGAGCGATCCGAGCGGCAGCGCCGCGCCGGTTCCGCTGACCGGCACGCGCAGGTTCGGGCGGGCGAGCTCGTAGAACTGGCGGTCGTTGGAGGCGCCGCCGGTGGGTACGACGAGGTTCAGCCCGTCCTGCCCGCCGCGCAGGAACAGCACGACGAGGATCTCGTCGTTGTAGGGGCCGCCGGAACCGCTCGACCCGCCGCCGTCCTGGGCGAAGGCGAACGAGTTGAAGCGCGACCCCGCGAGGCTGGCGATGGCGGTGGAGCAGCCGACCAGGAAGCCGCGGCGCGTGGATGGACACATGGCGGAATCTCCTTGCCGAAGCTCTTCAGCGCCAGAGGAATTCGGGTGACATGAGCATCAGCCCGACGAGGGTGCGCAGGCGGTCCTGGGTGTAGTCGGGCCAGTCGTTGGTGTCGATCGGCAGCGCGAAAGTCGGGTTGTGGCCGGCGGCCATGAAGTCGACCAGCTCGTCGCGATCGGCGGCGGCGAGGCTGCGGCCGAAGATCCGCGGCACCCAGAAATCGACGATCGTTCACCAGGCGCCAGAGCGCGACGCGGGGATTGGCGCTCTGCCAGGCGCCGCGCACATCGGGATAGCCGTTCGGCGGATGCCAGGAGAAGAGCGCCTGGCCGCCGGCCTCGAAGTACCAGTGAAAACTGTTGACCGCGTCCTCGTCGGCGAGAAAGACCGTGAACGGGAAGTCGGCGCCCCCTGCCCGCAGCGCCGAGGCGGCGATCTCGAACGGCCGCTTCACCTTCTCGCCCCAGGTGGTCCGGAACTCGTTCGACAGCACGATATGGCGAACGACCTGGCGGATCTGGTCGGGGGCCTGCCACTGGGCGGTGAAGAGCGCGGCCGCGGAGTCGACGAGCGACTGCGGCGGGAAGTCGCCCACCAGCCGGCGGCAGAGCTTGCGGGCGATGAAGCGCCCGCAGGCCGGGTGCGCGGCGAGGCGATCGAGCACCGCGTGGCCGTCGCTCGCGGCGGTGCCGCCGCCCGGGATCACCGTGCCCAGGACCTGCTTCGGCAGCGTGTCGTGCGCCTCGTCGCAGTAGAAGAAGTGGCCGTCGTTGTCGCCGCCCTCGGGGCAGTCCCACTGCACCCAGTCGATGGCGAAGGTCCAGCCGGTGAGGGCGCGCGCCACGTCGACGACGTCCTGCTGGCAGTAGCCGTTCGAGTTCGGGTAGCCCGGCACCTGCTCGCGGGGGAGATTGCCGTAGGAGTTCTCGGCTCCGAGGCAGTGCAGCTCGATCATCTCGCGCGCGAAGTTCTCGTTCGAGCCCACCGGGTTGCCGTCGAGATCGGCGGCGAAGTTGATGTAGTTGTCGAGGTAGACCAGCATCGACGGCGATTTCACGACCGCTTCGAGCATCTGACGGAAGTTGCCCAGGGCGTGGGCGCGGATCACGTCGCGGTCGTGATGCACCCAGAGCGGCGCCTCGATGAACTCCCAGGCGTAGACGTTGAAGTGGTTGTGCCAGAAGTCGACCAGGACCTCGAACAGCTGGCGCTTCGAATAGACCGCCCGCGTCCAGGTCGAGAGCTCGGTCTCGGTGGCGGGCCGGATGCGCTCGTACCAGTCGGGATCGGCGACGTGGTGGTCGAGGAAGAGTTGCGTCAAGGTCTTGTTCAGTGTGCTGAAGCCGCTCGCGGCGAGCCGGGCGTCGCAGGCGGCGTCGGGGATCGCCGTCGGATCGAGCTGCTGGTCGACCCAGGCCGTGAGGCGGGCGAGGTCGGGCCCGGGGAGCGCCTCGAAGGCGGCGATGTCGCTCGCGGTGGGCCCGAAGCCGAGCCGGGTGAGCGCCAAGATCGCCATGGAAGGGGGCGTCCGCGGCTCCTCCGCGGCCCTCTCCGCGGCTCCTGGGCGGCGCATCTCGCGCACCGGTTCGTAGGGGCTTGCGGCGAGCGGACGCAACAGCGTGCGGCGCGAGCGGCCGGACGAAGCCGGCGGCGCTGGCGCGGGGCGGCGATGACGCTCTCGACTCGGATGGACGTTCATGAGACGTCGTACCCTACTTTCGGGTAGGGCGCCCGCGAAGTGAACGGAATCACAGGCAGCCGATGCATTCCCGCCGCGATATAGTTTCGACGTCATGTCCGCCGATCCGATTCTGCGTCGCACTCCGCTCTACGAAGCTCATGTCGCTGCCGGTGCCAAGATCGTCGATTTCGCCGGCTGGGAAATGCCCGTGCAGTACAAGGGGCTGATCGACGAACATCGCGCGGTGCGCACCGCAGCGGGGCTCTTCGACTGCTCGCACATGGGCGAGTTCTGGATCGCCGGCCCGGGTGCGCTGGACTTCGTCCAGAGCTTCACTCCGAACGACGCCTCCAAGCTCGCTCCGGGGCGAATCCACTACAGCGCCCTGTTGACTCCCGAGGGCACCTACATCGACGACATCCTGGTCTATCGCCGCGGCGACCAGGAATTCATGCTGGTGGTCAACGCCTCGAACATCGAAGGCGATTTCGACTGGATAGCGTCGCTGCCGCGGCCCGCGGGCGTCACGCTCGTGAACCGCTCCGACGAGTTCGCGCTCCTCGCCCTGCAGGGACCGCGGTCGCTCGAGATCCTGCGGCAGATCACCGCCACCGATCTCGCGGCGATCAAGTACTACGGCTTCGTCCGCGGTGAAGTGGACGGCAAGTCCGGGCTGATCTCGCGCACGGGCTACACCGGCGAGGACGGATTCGAGCTTTACGTCGCGCCGCAGCACGCGCTCGACCTCTGGAAGACGGTGCTCGCGGCCGGCGAGACGTTCGGGCTGGTTCCTGCGGGCCTGGGCGCCCGCGACACCCTGCGCCTCGAGGCCGGCATGCCGCTCTATGGTCACGAGATCGATCGTGCGACGACGCCTTGGGACGCGCGGCTCGACTGGATCGTAAAGCTCGACAAGGGGGACTTCGTCGGTCGCGCCGCTCTCGTCGCCGCGCGGGCTCGGGGCGAGAGCCGCCATCTGATCGGCTACGAAGTCGAGTCGCGCGGCATCCCACGACAGGGCTGCGCGATCATGAAGGATGGACAGCAGGTAGGCGTCGTCACCAGCGGGACCTGGAGCCCCACTTTCGAGAAGGCGCTCGGCATGGCGTACGTCCCGGTCGCCATGGCGGCGGTGGGCACGGGTATCGAGATCGACGTGCGCGGCAAGCTCCTCGCGGCCCGCGTCACCGCCTTGCCGTTCTACAAGCGATCACGCTAGCGCACCCCGGGCACGGAAGGGCGCGGCTCAACCAGCTCCAGAAGGGAGACTGAAATGTACCCGGAAGATCTTCGCTACACGACGGAACACGAATGGGTGCGGGTCGAGGACGACATCGCGGTGCTCGGGGTCACCGATTTCGCCCAGAAGGAGTTGGGCGAGGTCGTCTTCGTCGAGCTGCCGCAGGTCGGGCACGTCTACGACGCCGGCGACGAGATCGGGACGATCGAGTCGGTCAAGGCGGTCGCCGAGGTCTTCACCCCGATCGCGGGCGAGATCGTCGAGGTCAACGAAGCCCTGGCCGACGACCCAGCCGTCGACCAGCGAGGTGAAGTAGAGGTCGGTGGCCACGAGGCTCGCAGGAGAGGACGGCGCGGCCGTCCAGGTGGCGCCGGCGTCGGCGGTGCGGTAGACGACTCCGCTCCCGTCGACAGCGACCGCCGCCTGCGGCCCGACGACCTGAACCGCTTCGAGTTGGCCCGCGCCCAGCGTGGCGCGAATCCGCCAGAGGCCGTCGCCGGCCGCCCGGGTGAGCACCTGTCCGCTCTCCCCTACGGCGATCAGGTCGCCATTGGCGAAGCGATCGAGGGCAAGAAGGGTCGTCCCCGAACCGCTCGAGATCTGCGCCCAGGTCGCGCCGCCGTCGGTCGTCCGCAGAAGGAAGCCGGCGCCGAAGCCGCAGTAACCCGTCTGGCTGTCGGCAAAGACGGGCGCGCCACCGCCGCCGAAGCCCGGTGTCGGACCCGGCGTGGCGTAGGTCTGTGTCCAGGTCAGGCCGGCATCGACGGAGCGATAGAGGTCGCCCGCGCCATTGGAAGCGATCACGGTCGCCCCTGCCGGTACGGTGAACGCGAAGGAGGCAGCGAGAGGCCCCGCCGCGATCACTTCGCCGAGGTCGGTCCAGGTCGCGCCGGCATCAGCGGAGCGCAGGATGCGATCGTCGAAATCGGGGTAGGTGCCGCTGCGACCCCAGGCCAGGGCGACGTTGGCCGAGACGGCGACCAGTCCGTTGCGCCCCTGGGCAGCGATTCCGGTGGTCCAGGTCGCGCCGCCGTCGACGGAGCGGACCAGCGACCCATCGACGATGCCGACGGCCACCGTCGGCGAGAGGAATTTCACCGCCTCGGCGGCGCCGGCCCGCGTCAGGGTGAAGGTATTTCCGCCGTCGCTCGTGCGGTAGAGGCCGTTGGCGGCGACGCCGAGCCCGGTCAGGTTGTCGGCGAACGAGAACGATGCCATCTCCTGCGGCGAAGGCGTCCAGGTGAGGCCGCCGTCGCGGCTGACGTACGCCCCGAAATTGCCGGTCGTGACGCCGAAGCTGGCGGTCGCGAACTCCATGAAGTAGGCCGAGCCCAGGAACGGCAGCTCCTGCCAGGTCGTGCCGCCGTCCACAGTACGGTAGTTGGCGTTTCCCCACACCCAGCCGTGCTGGCCGTCGAGAAAGAAGATCCCGTTCAGGCCACTGGCGAGATCGAAGGGCACCGCGCGCTGGCTCCAGGTGGCCCCGCCGTCGTTGGACTCGAAAAGGGCGCCGCTGCTGTCGAACGAATCGTCGTCGGTGGCGAGGAAGACACGCCCCGGCGCGGGGGCGGCGACGCCGCGAATCGCCAGGTGCGTCGGAATCGGACTCTGCGTGCTCCATTGCGCGGCGACCGGAGCGGCGGCGAGCAGGCTCAGCAGGACGAAAGCGAACTGCCGGCCCGGGACGGACCGGCGGCGGGTGGCGGGGACGAAGGCTTCGATTCCGATGTCACGCATGGGTGTTCTCCTGGAAGGTGAGACAGCGCGGCGACGTCGGGGGAACAGGCCTGACGACGAGCGCCTACACTCCGGAGCCCCGGAACCCTTCACTTGTACTGCGGATACAGCCTGCGCGGGCCACCCTACGAGACGGCTCGGCGTCGCGAAAGTGTGGTTTCTACTCGCGGCGCGCCACCTTCGCCTCGGCGAGGATCTCGTCGAGGCGGCGGTGGACTTCGGCCAGGGGGACGATGCCCGCCGGCAGGTAGGCGACCAACCAGCCGGCGCTGGTCTCGGGTAGCACCTTGACGCGGTGGGCGTCGGTGATCGGAGTACCGAAGGGTCCTGCGGCGTCGGCGAGCAAGGGCTTCCCCAGGAGCGCGAGCGGTCCGCGCATGGAATCGAGCGTCTCGCCCGGACCGCCGGCGCGCAGGGTGACGGGGAAGTCGAACGAGCGGTCGCGCATGACGCACGACGGCACCTTGAGCTCGATCGAGAGCTGGTTGTTGAGATCGACCAGCGGATGGATGGCCGGCAGCTCGTCGCCCTTCAGCAGCCGGCGCAGGAGGGCCTCCGACGACGGCCGATAGCGCGACGGATCGGTGCCGGCCGCCTTGAACAGCCGGCGCAGCGCCGCCACCGCCACGTCCTCGCCGAGCTCGGCCGGCGTCCAGCGCGCGCGCAGCTCGCCGGCGCCGCGCTCGCGTCGCGCGGCGAGCTCGCGCCCGCCGCTTCCGGTGATCGCGAGGCGGACCCAACAGAGCTCCCATCCGGGCAGGTCGACGGCGCAAGTCGGCTGGCTCATAGTCTGCCTATTCTCTGCTCATCGGGCGCCGCGGCCGGGTGGTCCATAGGCCGCCAGCAGACGGCAAGACTGCGCCTTGAAGACCAGGTGGACGGCGGCCCCGGGAACGAGCTCGAGCTCGCGGCAGGCGCGGCGGCTGACGACGATCGCGATCGGGCGCCCGGCATGGCCGAGAGCGGCCTTCACCACCGCCGCCGCGTGCGGATCGCCCGCCGCCGGCGCGAGCACCTCGCGCACCGTCGCCGCGAGCACGTTCTGCGCCGAGAGGCCGGCGACCGGCCCGCGCGCGATCAGAATGTCGGTCGCGCGGAGCTCGATGGCGACGCGCTGCCCCGGCACGAAGCTGCCCTCGTCGGCGACGGCGAGGCGCAGGCCGGGCTCGAGGGCGATCATGGCCAGCGACTCGGCGACCTCTTCGACCGCGCCGGCGAGCACGTTGACCAGCCCGGCGCCGGCATCGCCCGCAGCCAGGGCGTGCGCACCGAGGACTATCTCCGGCGGCCCGCAGGCGACGACGCGACCCGCTTCGAGCACACAGACCTCGCTGCACAGCAGCGTCACCTCCGAGGGCTCGTGCGAGACGTGCACGGTCGGAATCCCGAACTCCTCGCGCACCCGCAGCAGATAGGGCAGGATCCGCCGCCGCAGAGCCAGGTCGAGGTTGGCGAGCGGCTCGTCGAGCAGGAGCAGATCGGGCGCCGAGCAGAGGGCGCGGCCGAGAGCGACACGCTGGCGCTCGCCACCCGAGAGTGCCGTCACTGGACGATGCGCCAGAGGGCCCAGCTCGAGCAGCTCGAGGACGCGCTCCGGCGCCAGACGGCGCTCCGGCGGATGGGAGCGGCGGGCCCGCCGCCCGCCGAAGCGCAAATGAGCGAGCACGTCGCGGTGCGGAAAGAGCGCCAGCTCCTGCGGAACGTAGCCAACGCCGCGTCGCTCGGGGGGAAGCGTGATGCCGCGCGCCGAATCGAGCCAGGTCTTGCCGCCGACCTCGATCCGGCCGCGCGCGCCGCGCCGCAGCCCGGCCAGGGCTTCGAGTACCGAGCTCTTGCCGGCGCCCGAAGGCCCGAACAGACCGAGCGCCGACTCGCTCGTCTCCCAGGCGAGCGCCACGTCGAAGGCGCCGCAGGGTACTTCGAGGTCGAGACGCAGGCCGGCGCTCATCCCCGCCGCCGCCCGCGACGGGTCAGAATCTCGACCGTCCACAGCGCCGCGAAAGCGACGACGACCGTGACGCCGACGAGGGTCATCGCCTCGGCTTCGCGCCCGACCTGTATGTCGCTGAAGATGGCGAGCGCCAGGGTCTGGGTCTTGCCGGGTATGTTGCCGGCGACGATCACCGTGGCGCCGAATTCGCCCAGCGCCCGGGTGAAGCCGAGGACGGCGGCGGCGGCGAGGCCGCGACCGGCGAGCGGCACGGTCACGGCGGCAAAGGCGCGCCAGGGACCCAGGCCAAGGGTGCGCGCCATCCCTTCGAGACGCGGGTCGACCTCCTCGAAAGCGAGGCGCGCCGTGCGCGCGACGAGCGGCAGCGACATGAGCGCCGCGGCGGCGGCCGCCCCTTTCCAGGTGAAGAGCAAGTCGAGATCAATGCCCACGGTGCGCTCGCCCAGCGGGCCGTCGCGGGCCAGGAGGCGGAGCAGCAGGTAACCGACTGCGGTCGGCGGCAGGACCAGCGGCAGCGCGGTCACCGTCTCGAGCAACGCCTTCCCGGGCCATTCGCGCCGCGCCAGCAGCCAGCCCAGGGCGATCCCGGGCGGCAGGATGAGGAGCGTCGCGCAGAGCGCCACCCGGGCCGAGAGCCCGAGCGCCAGAAGGGCCGCGTCGCTCATCGGCTGATCGTATCCGACCGGTCCGCGCGCCAGGCAGTCGCATCGGCCGGCCCTGCCGCACAGCTCGAGCTCGCTGCCGCCGCGGTGGAAAACTACCCTTGCGGCGGCCGCAGATCTGGGCGACCATGAATTGCAGGTCCACAGCTGTCGGGAATCCCCCGACGAAGGAGCCGCAACCATGTCCGTAGCCAAGATCATCGAGATCAGCGCCGCTTCCACCAAGAGCTTTGAAGACGCCGTCGCCGTCGGCATCGCGCGTGCCGACGCCTCCCTCGACGAGGTCCAGGGGGCCTGGATCAAGGAGCAGAAGGTGAAGGTCGAGAAGGGCAAGATCGTCGAATACCGCGTCATCATGATGGTCACCTTCCTGCTCAAGGGCGGCAAGAAGAAGTAGCTGCGGCGGCGCCGGAGTCGGCGGGTACCGGAGACGTCGGCGGAACCTAGCCGAGCGGGTGGGCTCGGCGGCGGCGCCTCCTGCTACAGTCAGCCCGGTAATGCAGATCGGTCCCGCGGCCAGTGCCGCGGACGGATACGACCGGAATCTGCAGGAAAAGGGAGGCCTGAGAAATGCGCAAGTACCTGCCGTTCGCCCTCGCCGCGTTGGTCATTCTCGCCGGATCCACCTTCATCGCCGGCGCCGCGACCCCGCCCGACAAGGTCTCGATCGACGACTGCGTCGCCAAGAAGACGGCCGTGGCGTTCCCGCACGGCGAGCATGCCAAGGCGCACGAGTGCAAGACCTGCCATCACACGCAGCCCGCCCTGACCGCGACCAGCACCGAGAAGGTCGAAGCCTGCGGCACCTGCCACGTGGCCCCGGAGAAGGCCGAGACGCCGAAGTGCAGCGAGATGTCGGCGACCAAGAACCCGTTCCACATGTCCTGCGTCGCCTGCCACAAGGAAGAGCTCGCCAAGAAGGCCGACACCAAGGCGCCGACCAAGTGCGACCAGTGTCACCCGAAGGCCTGACGCACCGCTGAACCGTCTCGCTTGAACCCGCGCCCGCCGGCACCGGAATCCGGTGCCGTGCGCGCGCGGGCGTCGCACCTCGCAGGAATTCCCAGCGCGCGAAGCGCGCAGGAATCCAATCCCCGGCGGGTTTCACGAAGCGGAACGGGCCTCGACGAACGGGGTCCCCAAGCTGAAGGAGATTCCGCCCATGCTGCCCAGAACCGCCCGCTTTCTTCCCGCACTGCTGCTCGCCACACTGCCGCTCGCGCCCCTCTTCGCCGAGCGCGGACCGCACGGCCGTCCGTTCGCCGGCGGTCCGCCGATGGACAGCGAGCGGATGGATCGCCTCGCCGAGCACCAGGCCGAACGGCTGACCCGGACCCTCGACCTGACACCGGCGCAGCAGGTCACGCTCGGCCGCCTGCAGGAGCAGCTCGAAACCGCCGTGCGGCCGCTCGCGCAATCGATGCACAGCGCCCACGAGCAGTTGCGCGCGCTGCTCGATACCGCCGCGCCCGATCCGGCCGCCGTCGGCACGCAGACGATCGCCATCGATCGCGCGCGCGATGGGATGCGCGCCGCCTGGGACCGCTTCGAGGCCGATTTCACGGCCAGCCTCAGCGAGACCCAGCGCGCCGCCTACCGGGTGCTGCAGGAGACCCGGCCCGGCCGCGGCCTCTTCGGCGGTCGCCGCGGCGGTCCGGATGGCCCCGACGGACCGGACGGTCCCGAGGGCGAAGGGCCCGCGGACTGAAGCCTCAGGCGTAGCGGATCCAGCGCCAGAGCTCCTGGAAGGTCGGCTTCTTGCCGTACATCAGGATGCCGATGCGATAGATCCGGGCGCATACCCAGATGAGAAAGACGATGAACGCCGTCGTCAGCGCATACGCGGCCAGGATCTGCCACAGCGGCGGCATCTTGACCGCGATGCGCAGCATCATGAGCATCGGCGTGAGCGGCGGAATCATCGACAGCACGACGGCCATCGTCGAGTCGGGATCGTTGATGATGGGAATCAGGAAGAACATCGGCGCCACCAAAAAGACCACCAGGAAACCGGCGAACTGCTGCGCCTCCTGGACGTTGTTGGTCGCCGCCCCGATCGCCGCGTAGAGGGTCGCGAAGAGCGCGAAGCCGAGCAGGAAGAGGATGAGGAAGTGGGCGATCAGCCCGAGGCCGACCTGCGGCAGTTTGACGTCCTCCGGCATCAACGCCAGCGCACCAACCACCGCCGGCGCCGAGAGCGCCGCCATCGTCGTCAACCAGACGACGAGCTGGGTCAGTCCGGCGAGACCGATCCCGAGGAGCTTGCCGAGTAGCAGCTCGATCGGCCGCACCGTGGCGAGAATCACCTCGACGATGCGCGAGCTCTTTTCTTCGAGGACGCCGTTCATCACCTGTTGGCCGTAGAGCAGGGTGACCATGTAGAGCAGGAAGAAGAGGAAGTAAGCGAGGAAGAAGCCGGCCATGCCGCCCTCCTGCCGGCTGCCTTCGGCCAGCACCCGCGTCGTTTCGAGATCGACGTCGTGAGTGAGCGTCGCCACCTCGGCCGCGTCGATTCCGGCAGCCTTGAGCCGCGCCTCCCCGACCACCGTCGAGACGACATCGGCGAGCCGGCTCTGGGTCATGAAGTTGGAAACGCTCTCGGCGTGGTACTCGACTTCGTTCTTCGCCAACCCTTCCGGGGAGAGCCACAGCCAGGCGTCGATCTCGCCGGCCAGGACCTTGCGGTCGAGCTCCGCGCGCTGGGCGGCGCGCTCGCCGCTGCGCGCGACGAGGTCGACCTTGAACTGGGCGGTCTCCTCGCGCCGCGACCGCTTGGGCTCGACGAGCGCCTCCCCCGCGGGCTTCGGCTTCTCCTCCTCGACCAGCTTCGCCGCCAGACGCTCGCCGTAGCCTCCGGCCTCGTCGACGATGGCGATCCGCTGCGAGGCCCGGGTCTTCATCGCGATGAGCGACGGCAGGATGGTGAGCGCCGCCATCGCGACCGGCAGCAGGAGGGTCGCGATCCAGAAGCCTTTGCTCTTGACGCGCGAGAGGTACTCGCGCTTGGCTATGGTGACGATCGGGTCAATTCGCATGCCGCACCGCCTGGATGAAGAGGGTCTCGAGATCGGGCACTTCGGAGCGGAAGTCGGTGACGTCGACGTGCTTGACGAGGGAACGCAGCACCGCCGCCGGATCGGCGCCGGCGGCGAGCACGAGGCGCAGGCCCGACGGCTGGTCGAGCACCTCGGCGACCCCGGGGACTCCGGAAATCGTGGCGACCGTCGCCCGCTCGCCGGAGGTCGTCAGCCGATAGACGTTGCCGCCGCGCTCACGCTTCAACGCCGCGAGCTCGCCGGCGAGGATCACCTTGCCGTGCGAGATCAGGCAGATGTGGTCGCAGAGCTTCTCGGCCTGCTCGAGGATGTGGGTCGAGAAGAGGATCGTCTTGCCGCGCGACTTGAAGTCGCTGATCAGGTCCTTGAACAGCGCCTGGGCGATCGGGTCGAGACCGGAGAACGGCTCGTCGAGGATCAGGATGTCGGGATCGTGGAGGATCGTTCCCACCAGCTGGATCTTCTGCTGCATGCCCTTCGACAGCGCTTCGACCTTGGCCTTCGCCCAGGCCCCGAGCTCGACCCGCTCGAGCCACTCGCCGATCAGCTTGCCGGCGCGCCGGCGCTCCACGCCGTGCAGCTCGGCGAAGAACAGAAGGTGATCGAAGACCGTCATCTTGCGGTAGAGCCCGCGCTCCTCCGGCAGGTAGCCCACCCGGCGCAGATCCTCCTGCTGCCGCGGCCGGCCGAAGAAGAGCACCTCGCCGCGGTCGGGGGCGAGGATGTCCATGATCATGCGGATGCTGGTCGTCTTGCCGGCGCCGTTCTGGCCCAGCAGGCCGAAAACAGCTCCCGGCGGCACCGCCAGCGAGACGCCATCGACCGCCACGAAATCGCCGTACGCCTTGCGCACCTCGCGCAGCTCGAGATTGTTGCTCACTCCGTACTCCTCCTGGAACGCCTTGCGACGGCTGAAGCTTACGCCACCCGGGATCTACGCAGTCGCGGCGCCCGGAGTTTTTCCGGCCGCAGTCTGCAAGAATCGGCGCACCATGACGACGCCGCGCACCGGGAGCCTGCGATGAAGATCACGGCGATGCTCGCCCTCCTCACCGGTATGGCCTGCATGGCCGGCGCCGGCGCGCCGACCGCGCGCGCCACACCGACCGCCGACGAGATCCTGGAGCGCAACCTGGCCGCCCTCGGCGGCAGGGCGAAGGTGAGCGCGGTGCGCAGCCTGCGTCTCGAGGCCACGCAGGGGTCCGCGGGGACCGCCGGCGGAAGCGTCCCGGTCACGATCTACTGGAAGCGCCCCGACCGGATCCGCATCGAGTCCCCCGAGGAGGGCCTGGCCAAGGTCGTGGCGTTCGACGGCACGACCGCCTGGTCGACCTATCCCGAGCTCCCCGGCTTCGAGGCGCAGGTCCTCGACGGCGCCGAGCGCGATTCTCTGCGCGAACAGGCCGACCTCGTCGACGGCCCGACCCTCGACTACGCCGCCAAGGGCAACCATGTCGAGCTCGCCGGCCAGGAAGAGCTCGCCACCGGCAAGGCCTGGAAGCTCCTCCTCACGACCGCTCAGGGGGAAGTGCGGACGCTCTGGTTCGACTGCGAGTCGTACCTCGAGGTGCGCGAGGAGCGCACGCAGAAGGTCGCCGGCCAGGAGGTCACCACCGTTTCGCTGCTGTCGGATTTCCGGCCGGCGGGGGGGATCCTCTTCGCTCGCCGCTCGGAGTCGCGTCCGCGCCAGCCAGGCGGCCCGCCCGAGGGCACCGGCGAACCCACGGTGTTTTCCATCCAGCGTCTCGAGCTCGACGTCGAGATTCCCGACAGCCTGTTCGCCCTGCCAGGGCCGCCGCCCGCTCCGGCCCCGGCGCCCGCGGGTCCGGCTTCGGCCGCGGCTCCACGCTGAGATTGCCGCTGCGGGATCGATATGGTAGAACCCAGAGCGCAAATCAACCACACTTCGCGGAGTCTGAACCTGAAAGCCCCGCTCGCTCGAACACCGGACTCACGCCGATGAGCTCGCCCGAGTTCAGCGTCGAGATCGACCGCGTCAGCAAGCTCTTCGGCGACTTCGTCGCGGTCGACGACGTCTCGCTGACCGTGCGGCGCGGCGAGTTCTTCTCGCTGCTCGGCCCGTCAGGGTGCGGCAAGACCACCCTCCTGCGCATGATCGGCGGATTCGAGCTTCCGACCTCCGGCGCGATCCGCGTCAACGGCGTCGACATGACGGAAGTGCCGGTGCACAAGCGGCCGATCAACATGGTGTTTCAGGCCTACGCGCTCTTCCCCCACCTGACCGTGGCCGAGAACATCTCGTTCGGTTTCCGCTACAAGAACTACCCCGCCGGCGAGTACGAGCAGCGCATCGCCAACGCGGTGGCGCTCGTCCGGCTCGCCGGCTTCGAGTCCCGCTACCCGTCGCAGCTGTCCGGCGGCCAGCGTCAGCGCGTCGCGCTCGCCCGGGCGCTCGCCCTCGAACCCCAGGTGCTGCTGCTCGACGAGCCGCTGGGCGCCCTCGACCAGAAACTGCGCAAGGAGGTCCAGGTCGAGCTCAAGAACCTGCAGCGCAAGCTCGGTATCACCTTCGTCTTCGTCACCCACGATCAGGAAGAGGCGCTCACCATGAGCGACCGGATCGCGGTGATGAACGCCGGTCGCGTCGAGCAGATGGACACCGCCTCGCAGGTCTTCGAGTACCCGCAGACCGAGTTCGTCGCCCAGTTCATGGGCGCTTCGAACTTCTTCTCGGCCACCGTGCGCAGCATCGCCGAGGGCTTTCTCTCGCTCGGAATGTCGGACGGCGACAGCTTCACCGTGCCCGATCCCGGGAAGGTCGCCAAGGGCGAGGAAGTGCGGTTCGTGGTCCGACCGGAGAAGCTCGATCTGCGCAGCCGCGACCTTTCGAGCCACGGCATTCCCTGCATGCCGGTGACCATCGAGGACCGCGTCTACCAGGGGGTTTCGACGGTTTGGGTGGTGAAGAGCGCCGCCGGCGAGCGCTTCGTCATCTACGAGCAGAACGAGCAGCCGTTCGAGGAGCGCGGCAAGTTCGCCGTCGGCGGCACGGCCTTCCTCTGCTGGAGCCCCCGCCACACGGTGCTCATGCGGCCCGACAACGCCTCCGCCCCCGCCGCCGTCCCCGCGCCCCATGCCTGAGGCGCAGCGGCCTCCTGCCGCCAGGAGACTCGCCGCCTATTTCCAGGTCCTGCCGACCTGGGCGGTGCTGGGATTCTTCTTCGTCCTGCCGCTGGTCATCATGCTGGTCATCAGCTTCGGCCAGCGCGGCACCTATGGCGGCCTGAAGCCCATCGAGAATCTCTGGGAGTATGCCGCCTCCGGCGACTTTCTCGCCAACTACCGGCGCTCCATCGAGCCGCTCTACCTGTCGATCTACTGGCGGTCGCTGTGGATGGCCGTCGTCACCACCCTGCTCTGCCTGGTGGTGAGCTATCCGATCGCCTACTACATCGCGGTGGCGGCGCCGGCGCGCTTCAAGAACCTCTTCCTCGGACTCGTCGTGATCCCGTTCTGGACGAGCTTCCTGATCCGCACCTACGCCTGGATGCTCATCCTGCGCACCGAGGGCCTGGCGAACACCGTCCTCCTGGCGACCGGCGTCATCGACCAGCCGCTCAACCTCCTTTACACCGACTTCGCGGTGATGATCGGCCTGGTCTACGGCGAGCTGCCGTTCATGATCCTGCCGCTCTACGCCTCGCTCGAGAAGCTCGACCTGGGGCTCCTCGAAGCTTCGCTCGATCTCGGGGCGAACAAGGTGGCGACCTTCTTCCGCGTCACCGTGCCGCTCACCATGCCCGGGATCGTCGCCGGCATCATCCTGGTGTTCATCCCGTCGATCGGCCAGTTCGTGGTTTCCGACCTCCTCGGCGGCGCCAAGAGCATCCTCGCCGGCAATCTCATCCAGAACCAGTTCGCCGTGGCGCGCAACAAGCCGTTCGGCTCCGCCATCGCCTTCGAGCTCACCGCTCTGGTCCTCGTGCTGCTCTTCGCCTACGCCGTCTATACCAAGCGCAAGGGGCAAGAGGTCCTGCTGTGAGCGAGCCCGCGCCGCGCGTCGAGCTCGTGGCGCGCCCGGTCGGGCGGCTGGCGCCCGTCCCGCGTCCGGCCCGGCCGGTGTCATGGGAGCGCCGGCTGCTCGCCACCCACAGCCTCCTCGTCTACCTGTTTCTCTACGTGCCGATCGTCATCCTCATCCTCTACTCCTTCAACCGCTCGAAGCAGACCGCGGCGTGGGAGGGCCTCACCTTCGACTGGTACCTGCGCCTGTTCCACAACGACCTCATTCTGCGGGCGGTCAAGAACAGCCTGATCGTGGCGCTCATCACGACGGTCGTGGCGACCGTGATCGGCACCCTCGCCGCGCTCGCCCTGGCGCGCGGGAGCTTTCGCGGCAAGGGCGCGACGCAGGCCGCCCTCTATCTGCCGATCATCATCCCGGAGATCGTCATCGGCGCCGCGCTGGTGACCTTCTTCGGCGTCGCCGAGATGCGCCTCGGACTCACCACCGTGGTGATCGCGCACATCGCCTTCTGCATCTCCTATGTTGCCATCGTCGTGCGCGCCCGCCTCGCCGGTTTCGACCGTTCGCTCGAGGAGGCCGCCAACGACCTCGGCGCCGGCCCCTGGGACACCTTTCGCCGGGTGACGCTGCCGATCATCCTGCCCGGGATCGTCGCCGGCGCCCTCCTGGTCTTCACCATTTCGATCGACGATTACGTCGTCACCTCGTTCGTCGCCGGCGTCGGCGCGACCACCCTGCCGATCCAGATCTACTCGATGCTCAAAGTCGGCGTGACGCCCGAAGTCAACGCCGTCTCGACTCTGCTCCTGCTGCTGACCGTGGTGCTGATCGTCATCGCCCAGCGGCTGCAGCAGGACCCCTCTTCCAAAGGAGACACCAGGAAATGAATCGATCCAAGGCAGCTCTCGGCGCGCTCGCGGTCGTCTCGCTTCTCGCGGCCGGTCTCGCGGCCACCCTCACCGGCTGCGCCAAGAAGGCCGGCGAAGCGACGCCCGCGGTCAAGGAGGCGGGCAAGCTCAATATCTACATCTGGTCGGCCTACCTGCCGCAGGAGGTCATCGACAAATTCGCGGCCGAGACCGGCATCAAGGTCAACTTCGACACCTACGACTCGAACGAGGCGCTGCTCGAGAAGCTCCAGTCCGGGGTCGCCGACTACGACCTGGTCGTGCCGTCGGACTACATGGTGAAGATCCTGGTTGCCGAGAAGCTGATTCAGCCGATCGACCACGCCAAGCTCCCCAATTTCGCGAATCTCGATCCGCGCTTCCTCGACAAGAAGTTCGATCCGAAGAACCAGTATTCGCTGCCCTACTTCTGGGGCACGACCGGCTTCGGCTACAACAAGGCCAAGCTCGGCGTCCTCGACAGCTGGCAGGCGCTGTTCGACGCCAAGAACAAGGGCCGCATCCTGATGCTCGACGACATGCGCGAGGTCTTCGGCGCGGCGCTCAAGTCGATGGGCAAGTCGCTCAACGAGACCGATCCTGCCGTCCTCAAGCAGGCCGCCGATCTGCTCAAGAAGCAGAAGAAGCTGGTGGCGACCTACAACAGCGGCGACTTCGCCAACATTCTCGCCGCCGGAGACGTCGACATCGCCCATGGCTACAACGGGCAACTCGCCGAGGTCGTCGCCAAGGAGCCCGAGAAGCTCGCCTACGTCGTGCCGAAGGAGGGAGCAACGCTGTGGATGGACAACGTGACGATCCCCGCCAAGGCGCGCAACCTCGAGAACGCCTACCGCTTCCTCAACTACATCATGGAGCCGCAGGTGAACGCCGAGATCGTCAACGGCGTTTCCTACGCCAGCGCCAACGTCCCGGCGAAGAAGTTCATCAAGCCCGAGATCCTCAACGACCCCTCGATCTACCCCTCCGACGAGGTCATCGGCCGGTGCGAGTTCCTCGAAGATATCGGCGACACGACGACGCTCCTCGACCAGTACTGGACAGAGATCAAAGCGCAGTAAGATGCGCTCTCAATCTACGGAAGGGAGAGGTTTCATGACCCAGAAGAGCCTGCAGCGCATCTCACTCATTGCGCTCGCCCTGTGCGCCGTCATCGCTCTGTCCTCGGGCGCCGTCCAGGCGCAGGAGAAGAATTGGAGCCTCGACGTCAGCGTCGACTACTTCGACCACTACATGTTCCGCGGTGTGCCGCTGCTCGGCGACAACGAGGTCCTGAACCCGCACGTGACCTACAGTATGGGCAACTTCAACGCCTACTACTACGGTTACTTCGGCGACGTGCCGGCGGACTTCACTTTCTCCGGCGAGACCGCGTCCTACCACGAGGACGACTTCGGCGCCGACTACACCTTCGCTCTCGGCGAGAAGTTCGGCCTGACGCTGGGCATCGTCTCCTACATGTACAGCAACGAAGTGACCAACGACTACGGCTTCGAAGACACCTACGAGCTCTACGCCATCGCCTCGTGGGATGTGGCCTTCGCGCCGACCATCAGCTACTACCAGGACATGGATGCCGTCGAGGGCGCCTACGCCTCCTTCGGCATCAGCCACAGCTTCCCCATGGGCAGCAAGGCGAGCCTCGATTTCGCCGCCTCGGTCGGTTTCGACTTCGGTTACAACCTCACCGAGGGGTATGCCGCGGATCTCGGCCTCGACGAGTCGAACGGCGACCTGAACGACGTCCTCATCGGTCTCTCCGTCCCGGTGCAGGTCAACGACTGGTTCGGCTTCCACGTCATGGCGCAGGAGTCGATCGCTCTCGACGTGCTCGACGACATCGGGGTGGACGACGAGACGATCTTCTCCGGGGGCGTGAGCTTCACTTTCTGAGCCGGAGAGCCTCTACCGCTTCGTCTGCAAGACGCCGCCCTGCAGCCGGGGCGGCGTTTTTTCGTAACCGGGAGACCCGCATGCGACGCCACTGGATCGACGGCAGACCCGCCACGGGCAAGCGCCCCGCGATCGCAGTTCACGACCCGGCGACCGGAGAGCTTCTGGCCAGTGTCGCCCGCGGAACCGCCGCGGACGCCGACCGCGCGGTCGGTGCCGCCCGCGCCGCGTTCGCCCACTGGCGGTTCGTCCCCGGGGTCGAGAAGGCGGCGCTGCTGCACGAGGTGGCCCGGCGGATGCGCGCTCGCCACCACGAGCTGGCGACGACGATGACGCGCGAGGGCGGCAAGCCGTACTGCGAGAACTACGACGAGGTCGAGTGGTCGGCGGCCTGCTTCGACTACTACGCCGAGGTCGGGCGCGACGCCCGCGGCAGCTCGATTCCGCCGGTGGCGCCGCACCAGGTCAACTTCACCATCAAGGAGCCCTACGGCGTCGTCGCGGCGATCGTGCCGTGGAACTATCCGCTGCTGCTGCTCGCCTGGAAGGTCGCGCCGGCGCTCGCCGCCGGCAACACGGTGGTGCTGAAGCCGGATCTGCGCACGCCCATCACGGGCGGGTTCCTGATCGCGCGCGTGTTCGAAGCGGCCGGGTTGCCCAAGGGCTGCCTGCATGTGCTGCCGGGCGCGGCAGAAGCGGGCGAGGCGCTCTGCACCGATCCGAAC
>JBGARM010000090.1:0-9485 GCA_044230215.1 Thermoanaerobaculia bacterium
CGAAGTCGAGAGCGACCGCCTGGCGAGCGCCCGCCGCGCGGCGGAGCTCTCGGGCGCCATCGTCGTGCTCAAGGGGGCGCGAACCCTCGTCGCCCTGCCCTCGGGCGAGGTGTCGATCAACTCCACCGGCAACCCCGGCATGGCTTCCGGCGGCAGCGGCGACGTCCTGACCGGACTGCTGGCTGCGCGGCTCGCCCAGGGCGACGAGCCGGTCTTCGCGGCACAGCTCGCGGTACACTTGCACTGTCTGGCTGGCGACCTGGCCGTCGCCGCCGGGATAGGTCCGGCGGTGCCGGCAGGAACCCTGGCAGGGTACCTGCCGCAGGCGTACGCCCAGCTCGGCAAGGCATGAGAGTCTGGCTCACGGCAAGCGCCGCCGAAACCCGAGCCGTCGGCGCCGGGCTGGCACGGGAGCTCCTTCCCGCGCGGTGCCTGCTGCTTTACGGCGACCTCGGGGCCGGCAAGACGGTTCTTGCGCAGGGAGTCGCCCTGGGCCTGGGGCTCGACCCCAACGAGGTGCAGTCGCCGACCTTTGCGCTCCTGCGCGAGCACGACCTGGCGCAATCGGCGGGAGCGGAGGGACGCCTCGCGCACCTCGACCTCTATCGGCTGCAGCCGGCAGAGGCAGCTGCCTGCGGTTTCGAGGAGGTCCTGCTCGGGCCGGGGGTGAAGATCGTGGAGTGGGCGGAGCGGCTGCCGTTCTCCGTCCCGGGGGCGCTCGCTTTGACACTGCGCGAGACAGCGGACGGGCAGCGCGAGATCGCGGAGCTCCAGGATCCGCCTGCGCCTGCAAGCAACTGACGTCGGTTACCTGAGAGGAAAGGAAGCGATGGCCATTCGGAAAATTGGAGTTCTGGGCTGCGGCCTGATGGGATCGGGGATCGCCGAAGTGGCGGCGAAGGCGGGCTTCGAAACGGTCGTCCGCGAAGTTTCGGAGGCTCTGCTCGACAAGGGCATGGGCAAGATCCGCGGCTCGCTGGGCAAGGCGGTCGAGAAGGGCAAGATGACCGCCGAGGAGCGCGACGCCGTGCTCGGCCGGATCCACGGCACGACGGGTTTCGAGGCGCTGGCCGACTGCGACCTCGTGGTCGAGGCGATCGTCGAGAATCTGGAAGAGAAGAAGGCGACCTACGCCGCGCTCGACAAGGTCGCGAAACCGACCGCCATCTTCGCCTCGAACACCTCCTCGCTCACCGTGACGCAGCTCGCCATGGCTACCTCGCGCCCGGCGCGGTTCGTCGGCCTGCACTTCTTCAATCCCGTGCCGGTGATGAAGCTGGTCGAGGTCGTTCGCACGCTGCTCACCGAAGAGGCCGCCCTGGCGGAGATCGACGAGTTCTGCCGCGCCATCGGCAAGACGCCGGTGGCCTGCAAGGACAACTCGGGCTTCATCGTCAACCGGCTGCTGGTGCCCTACCTGCTCGACGCCATCCGCGCGCTCGAAGAGGGCGTGGGTTCGGTGGCCGACATCGACGAAGGGATGAAGCTCGGCTGCGGCTACCCGATGGGACCTTTCCAGCTGCTCGACTTCGTCGGCCTCGACACGACCTACTTCATCGCCAACATCATGTTCGAGGAGTATCGCGAGAAGCGCTTCGCGCCGCCGCCGCTCCTCAAGCAGATGGTCCAGGCCGGCCGGCTCGGCAGGAAGAGCGGGCGCGGCTTCTACGACTACGCCAAGTGACCGCCGCGGGTCCGGCGGGAGAGGCTGGTAGGATCGGGCTCCACCCGATGATCCGCCTGTCCGACCGATGCCAGAACTGAACCTTGCCGAGGAGGGGCTGGAGCTCCTCTTCGGCACCCGTGACGAGACTCTCCGCCGGATCGAGTCGGCCTTCGGGGTCGAGCTCGCGGCGCGTGGCAGCCATGTCTCGGTCGAGGGG
Source organism: Thermoanaerobaculia bacterium (assembly GCA_044230215.1). Taxonomy (GTDB): domain Bacteria; phylum Acidobacteriota; class Thermoanaerobaculia; order Multivoradales; family JAGPDF01; genus JAGPDF01. Next base: position 1,884 of record JBGARM010000090.1, read on the forward strand.
GAGGCGGGGGCCGTGCAAGCGGCATCGCGCCTGCTGGAACAGCTCTCGCTGCTGATCGAAAAGGGCTACCAGCTGCGCAACGAGGACGTGCAGACGGCGATCCGCGTCATCCGCGAAGCCCCCGAGACGTCGCTGGTCGATTTCTTCGCCGGCGAGTCGGCCTCCTCCACGGCGACCGCGACACGACGGCTGATCGCCCCGCGGAGCCTGAACCAGCAGGCGTACGTCAAGGCGATGACCGAGCACGACATGGTGATCTCGGTGGGTCCGGCCGGCACCGGCAAGACCTACCTCGCCGTCGCGATGGCGGCCGCCGCCCTGGTCGAGAAGCGCGTCAAGCGCCTGGTGCTGGCGCGGCCGGCGGTCGAGGCGGGGGAGAAGCTCGGCTTCCTGCCCGGCGACCTGGCGGAGAAGGTGAACCCCTACCTGCGGCCGCTCTACGACGCGCTCTACGACATGCTCGGCTACGAGAAGGTCGGCCGGATGCTCGAGCGCGGCATGATCGAGGTCGCGCCGCTTGCCTTCATGCGCGGCCGGACGTTGAACGATGCCTTCGTCATCCTCGACGAGGCGCAGAACACCACGCCGGAACAGATGAAGATGTTCCTCACCCGGATCGGCTACAACTCCCGGGCGGTGATCACCGGCGACATCACCCAGACCGACCTGCCGAAATCGATCGTCTCCGGCCTGCGCGAAGCGATCGACGTCCTCTCCGGCGTCGAAGGGATCGCCTTCGTCCACTTCGACGAGCGCGACGTCGTGCGCCATCCCCTGGTGCAGAAGATCGTCGCCGCCTACGACCGCCATTCCCGGCAGGGAGTCGTGCAGCCGTGAGCGCCCGGACGTGAGGGCGCAGCCGTGAGTCCAGAGGTGGCGCTCGCCGGCGCCGGCCGTTTCCCGCGTCTCCGCGCGCCGGGCCTCGCGGTCTGGATGCAGGAGCTCGTCGCGGAGCTCGCGCCGGAAGCCGACTCGGTCGCGGTCCGCTTCGCCGGCGACCGCGCCGTCCGCCGCCTCAACCGGGAGTTCCGCGGCAAGGACAAGGCGACCGATGTGCTCTCCTTCCCCGGGGAAGAGTCGCCCGAGGGCCGGCACTTGGGGGACATCGTGATCTCGATCCCGACCGCCGAGCGGCAGGCGGGGGACCGGGGCGCGACCCTGGAGGAGGAGGTCAAGCTCCTGCTGCTCCACGGCGTCCTGCACTGCCTGGGTCACGACCACGAGACCGATCGGGGCGAGATGGAACGGCTCGAGAGCCGGCTTCGCCGGCGCTGGCTGAGGCGCGCATGAGCGGCGTCGCCGACTCCTCCGGCTCGCCCGCCCCCTATCTCTGGCTCGCCGCCTTTCTCCTCGCGGCGCTGCCGCTGCTGTCGCTCGCCACCCTGCTCCTCGAGCGCTCCGGTCCGATCCGGCTGCGTCACTGGGTGGAGGAGACCGGCGGACGCCTGCGCCGCCTGTGGGAGGACCCGGCGCGCTTCGGTCTCTACCGCTACCTGCTCAACGTCACCGCCAAGCTCCTGCCGCTCGCGCTCTGCCTGGCGCTCGGCACGGCGGGGACGCGGCTGGGTGCGCCGCATCCGTATCTCTATGCCGTTGCCATCGTCGCCCTGGTCGTGGCGCTCTCCGAGATCGCCGGCCGGCGGATGCTGCGCAGCAGCCCCGAGAGCGCCCTCGCGGGAATGACCTGGGTCTATCGCAGCGCTTTCTACGTCTTCTCGCCGGTCGTCGGACTGCTCGGGCCGCTGCTCGGCGCGCCGCGCGACCTCGTCGACGAGCGCGACGAGGACGACGAGGCGTCGGAGGAGGAGGTCGAGGCGTTCATCGAGGTCGGCACCCAGGAGGGCATCCTCGAGCCGGAAGACCGCGACCTCGTCTGGGGCGTAGTCGACTTCGGCGACACCCAGGCGCGCAGCGTCATGACCCCCCGGGTCGACATGGTCTGCGGTCGCATGGGCGACTCGCTCGACCGCCTGGCGGAGATCTTCACCGAGTCGGAGTACTCGCGCCTGCCGCTCTACCGCGACTCGGTCGATCAGATCGTCGGCGTCCTGCATCTGCGCGACCTCTTCCGCGCCCTGCGCACGGAGCCGCGGCCGGCGCTCGAATCGATCGTCCAGACGCCGTACTTCATTCCCGGGACGAAGCACCTGGGCGAGCTGCTCAAGGAGCTGCAGGCGCGGCGGCAGCAGATCGCCATCGTGCTCAACGAGTTCGGCGGCACCGAGGGCCTGGTGACGATCGAGGACGTGGTCGAGGAGATCGTCGGCGAGATCGCCGACGAGCACGACGACGAGCAGCCGGAGAACCGCCTGCTCGAGGACGGCAGCCTCCTGCTCGACGGCCGCGCCCCGCTCGACACGCTCGACGAGTTCTTCGGCGTCACCCCGGCAGAGGACGGCTACGAGACCGTCGGCGGGCTGCTCTCGGGCATCTCCGGCAAGGTCCCGGCGGCCGGCACGACGCTCTACCATTCCGGCCTGCAGTTCGACGTCGAGAAGGCCGACGATCGCCGCGTGCTCGCGGTCCGGGTGCGACGCCCCGGCATGAAGGAGATTCCCATTGGCTAAGGCAGGCACCGTCGCGCTGGTCGGGCGACCGAACGCAGGCAAGTCGACGCTCTCGAACCGGCTGCTGGGGGAGCGTCTCTCGATCGTTTCGGACAAGCCGCAGACGACGCGCCACAGGATGGTCGGCATCCTCTCCCGGGACGAGGGGCAGATCGTCTTCTACGACACCCCCGGCATCCACCGCCCGATGCACCGGATGAACCGCGAGATGGTGCGCGAGGCCGCCGATGCCCTGGGCGAAGCCGACATCGTCTGCCTGCTGGTCGACATCTCGCAGCCGTTCGGCAAGGGCGAGGCGTTCCTGCTCGATCTGGTGGCCAAGGCGAAGCAGCCGAAGATCGCCCTGCTCAACAAGATCGACCTGGTGAAGAAGAACAGGCTCCTGCCGATTCTCGAGCGCTACGGCAAGGCGGGGATCTTCGACGCCATCATCCCGATTTCGGCCGAGACCGGCGACGGTTGCGAGGATCTGCTGAAGGTGCTGTGGAAGCTGCTCCCCGAGGGCGAGCCGCTGTACGACAAGGAGCTGCTGACGATTCACCCCGAGCGCTTCCTGGTCGCCGAGCGCATCCGCGAGAAGATCCTGCGCGAGACGCGGAACGAGCTGCCGTTCTCGACCGCCGTGCTGCTGGAGAGATGGGAAGATCCCGGCCCGGAGAAGGCCCTGCGCATCCACGCCGCGCTCCTCGTCGAACGCGAGTCGCAGAAGAAGATCTTGATCGGCCACCACGGCGACATGGTGAAGACGATCGGCACCGCGGCGAGACACGACCTCGAAGAGTTCCTCGGCAGAAAGGTCTTCCTCGACCTGCGCATCCGCACCGAAGAGGACTGGCGCGAAAACCCCCGCATCATCGCCGACATCAAACGCGACCTGCACGCCGGCACCACCCTCGACGTCGACGACCTCAACGCTGCGGACGGCGACGACGACGACCTCGAAAAGCTGCTCGGGAACCTCGACGAGAACGACTGAAGAGGCGGTGCGGCCGGCTCGGGCCGGCCGCGGGTCAGGTCGGAACAGCGTTCTCCGCCACCAGCTTGCGTACCAGGGCGATGTTGTCGCGGTGGCCGGTCAGGTGGGCGGTGACTCTTCCGCGGATGGGGTAGCCCAGAAGATAGAGGTCGCCGATGATGTCGAGGATCTTGTGGCGCACGAACTCGTCGGGGAAGCGCAGTTCGGTGTTCACGACGTGGTCTTCGCCGACCAGGATGAAGTTGTCGAGCCGGCCGCCGGAGCCCAGGCCCAGCTCGTTCATCATCTTGAGGTCGCGCAGGAAGCCGAAGGTGCGGGCCGGGGCGATCTCCTTCTCGTAGGCCGCGAAGCTGCTCAGCGTGAAGTCGTAGAACTGCTCGCCGATCGGCGGCGGGTAGCGCAGCAGGTAGGAGACCGCGAAGCCGTCGAACGGCTCGAGGGTCAGGGTCTTGTCGCCTGCGCCGACTTCGTACTTGCGGTCGACCACGAACTCCTGCCGCGGCTCGTCCTGCTCCTCGATGCCGATCTCGGCGATCGTCCTGCAGAACTCGGCCGCCGAGCCGTCGAGCACCGGCACCTCGCCGTGCACCTTGACCAGCAGATTGGTGATGCCCGAGGCGTGGAGCGCCGACAGAAGGTGCTCGACGGTCTTGATCGTCGAGCCGTTGTGGCCGAGCGTCGTGGCGTAGTCGGTGTCGCCGACCGCCGAGACGTGCGCCGGGATCGACTCGCCCGAGGGCAGGGAGTGGAAGTGGATCCCCGAACCGGCGGGCAGCGGCTGCAGCACCATACCGGTGCGGCCGCCGGAGTGCAGGCCCATGCCGTAGAGCACGGTGTTCTGGCGCAGCGTCCGTTGCGGCGTCGCGCTCTGCTCGAGGTGGAGGAGCGGTGGAATGGGCTGACGGCGGGCTTCGGCGGAGATCGCGAACGCCCCCGAGTCCTCGGGGAGCCCGGCGGCGGCGCCCGACTCCGGCGCGCGGTGATGGGCGAGCCCCGCCCGTGCCGCCGCCATGACCTGCTCGTAGGAGAGCGGCTTCTCGAGGTAGTCGAAGGCCCCCATCTTGATCGCCCGCACGGCGGTCGCCGCCGTGCCGTGGCCGGAGATCATGATGACGGTCGCCTGCGGGTCGGACTCGCGCAGCGTCTGCAGCGTTTCGAGCCCGTCGCGGTCGGGGAGCCAGACGTCGAGGAAGACGACCTCGGGCCTGCGGGCGGTGTAGATGTCGAGCGCTTCGGCGCCGCTCGGAGTGGTGGCGACGTCGAAGCCGTTGTCGGTGAGAATGCCGCCGAGCGTTGCCAGGATGCCGGCTTCGTCGTCGACGATGAGGGCCAGGGGACGAGTCATTGCCGACTAGTTTACTCTCCCCGGCGGCCGCAAGTCGCTGTGTTACATTCGCCGGCGTGGACGCCCCGACGCCGCAGGAACCGCCCCGGCGCCAGCTCCTCGCGGACACGCTGAGGAAGTTCCAGGAGCGCGGCGCCGAGGTCAACATCTCGCGTCTCCTCGGCAGGGTGCGCCCCGAGGACGTCGCGATGCTCCTCGCCGACCTGGGCAGCGACGAACGCCGGCAGGTCTTCGACATCCTGAGCGCCGACTACCCGGACGCCGCCGGCGACGTCCTCACGGAGCTCGCTCCGGCGCAACGGCTGGAACTGCTCGAGAACCTGCCGCCGGAGCGCACCGCCAAGCTCCTCGAACGGCTAGCGGTCGATGACGCCGTCTTCGTCCTCGAGTCGCTACCGGCCGACCTCCACGACCGGCTGCTCGAACTGGTCGATCTGTCGGGGCGGTCGGAGATGCAGACCCACCTCGCCTACCGCGAGGGCAGCGCCGGCCGGATCATGGACCCCGAGTTCTTTGCCCTGGCCGAGGGCGAGACCGTCCAGGCGGCGATAGCCGCGATCCAGCAGAAGCGCGACCTGGAGATGATCTTCTACCTCTACGTCGTCGATCGCGACGCCCATCTGGTCGGCGTCACGTCGCTCCGCCAGCTGCTGCTTTCGCGCCCGCCCCAGACCCTCGGCGAGATCATGCAGAAGTCGGTCATCAAGGTGCACGTCGACACCGACCAGGAAGAGGTCGCCGCACAGGCCGCGCGCTACGACCTGCTGGCGGTACCGGTGGTGGACGACCAGAACCGGCTGGTCGGCATCGTCACCGTCGACGACATCATCGACGTCGTCAAGGAAGAGGCGACCGAGGATCTGTTCAAGCTCGCCGGCTCGTCGGACAGCGAGCTCCTCTACGAGGAGCGCGCCTTGCGCGTCGCCGGGCTCCGCCTGCCGTCGCTGCTGGTGAGCATCGTCGGCCTGCTCGCGGTCGGCTTCCTGCTGCAGTACTTCCAGCTCAAGTTCGTCGATGCCCTGTTCCTGCTCGCCTTCGTGCCGGTGATCATGGGGCTGGGCGGCTCGATCGGCAACCAGACTTCGACCGTCGCCGTGCGCGGCCTCGCCACCGGCCGGCTCGAGGCCGGAGAGGGGCGCTTCGGCGCTTTCGTCGTCCGCCAGCTGCGCGTGGCGGTGCTCCTCGGCCTCGCCTGCGGTGTGCTGGTCGGCCTCGCCGCCCTGATCTTCTGGCAGAACCCGATCTTCGGCCTGGTCGTCGGCCTGGCGCTGTTCTTCGCCATCCTGATGGCTTCGGCGACCGGGGCCCTTCTGCCCCTGGCGCTCGAGAGAATGGGCTTCGACCCGGCGGTGGCCTCGGGCCCGGTGCTGTCGACCGCCAACGACATCACCGGCATCCTGATCTACTTCGGTCTCGCCGCGGCTCTCCTCTCCCACCTGGCGCGTTGAGGGCGCGGCGGCGCCCGCCGCGATAAGCTTCGCGGGTGAAGTTCCACCAGGCCGAGGCGCTGATTCTCGAAGTCTCGGACCTCCAGGAGGCCGACCGGATCGTCGTCTTCCTGACCCGCGAGGAGGGCAAGCGCCGCGGCGTGGCGCGCGGCGCCAAACGCCGCTTCAGCCGTTTTGCCGGCGAGCTGCAGCCGCTCGCCAAGGCGCGCATCGGGTGGATGGAGAAGGAGGGTCGCGATCTGGTGCGGATCGGCTCGGTCGAGCTCTTGCGGCCGGTCAAGCACCTGCAGCTCGACCTCGAGGGGATCCTGCTCGGGGCGACGATCGCCGAGCAGGCGGCGCTGTTCGCTCAGGAGGGAGAGCCTTCCGAGGTCGCCTACCGCCTGCTCGATGCGACCGTCGAGGCGCTCGAGGCGGGGCGCGACCGCGATCTCGTGGCGCGCTACTTCGAGAGCTGGCTGTTGCGCACGGCGGGGATCTTCCCGCCGCCCGACGCCTGCCCCGAATGCGGGCGGGAGATCGACGGCGGGGCGGCCCTCTCGGCGAGCGGCGAAGGGCTCATCTGCCGCGACTGCGCGCGGCAGGCTTTCGGCGCGGCCTCGGTGTCGCCGGCGGCGGTCGATTTCTGGCGCCGGATCGGGCGCGAGAACATCGATTCGATGGCCGCCCGTCCGCCCGCACCGGCGGTGCTCGCCGAAGTGGCGGCGGCGGCCGGGCGGATTCGCCGGCACTTCCTGCAGCACGAAGTCCGCAGTCTGATGGTCATGGAACGCACGCTCGCCGGCCTCGAACACTGAAGAGGGCGCCCGGGCACGAGGAACACGGCACGAGAAAGAGAAAGAGGTTCGGATGAAGAGCTTTCAGGAGTTGATACTGGCGCTTTCGGACTACTGGGCGCGGCAGGGCTGCGTCCTGCAGCAGCCTTACGACCTCGAGGTCGGTGCCGGCACGATGCACCCCGACACCTTCTTGCGCGTGCTGGGGCCCGAGCCGTGGCGGGTGGCGTACGTCCAGCCGTCGCGCCGGCCGGCCGACGGGCGCTACGGCGACAACCCGTTCCGGCTCTACAAGCACAACCAGTTCCAGGTGATCCTCAAGCCCTCGCCGCTCGACGTGCAGCAGCTCTACGTGAAGAGTCTCGAAGCGATGGGCGTCGACCTCGCGGTGCACGACCTGCGCTTCGAGGAGGACAACTGGGAGGCGCCGACGCTCGGCGCCTGGGGGGTCGGCTGGCAGGTCATGCTCGACGGCATGGAGATCTCGCAG
>JBGARM010000091.1:0-9453 GCA_044230215.1 Thermoanaerobaculia bacterium
CGTGCGCTGCTCCTCGTGCGTGAGCGAACCGGGCTTCTGCAGGATGTGCTGGTGCTGGGGCCCGATCTTGCCCAGGTCGTGCACGAGCGCCGCGTACTCGATCTCCTCGACCTCGCGCTCGCGCTCGGCCTTGAGCTGACGCGCCTTTTCGATGCGCCGCGCCGCCTCCTGGTGGTCGATGTCGATCAGGAAGATCCGCGACCAGGCGTCGATGGCGGCCTGATACTCGCCGCGGTCGCAGGCGGCCTGGCCGCTCTCGAGCAGCTCCGCGATCCGCACCGAGTGCTCGCCGGAAGCGGGCGCTTCGCTGTCGCTACCGGCGGCCGGTTCGCCGAAGGAATAGTCGTCCTGCGCCAGACCGGCGAACGAGAAATCGACCTCGGGCAGCTCGAGGTCCTGGCTCGCCGCAGGGAGCGGCGTCGCTGGCTCCTCGTCCATCTCGATGCCGCGCCGCCGGCCACCCATCGAGCGTTCCGGGTCGGTGTAGAACTTCTGCGCCTCGTCGAGGGCCAGGATCTCGGGATGATCCGGGTCGAGAACCCGCGCCTTGCGCATCAGCCGCTCCGCCTCTTCGTTGTCGCCCGTCTGCAGTGCCTGCCGGGCCGAATCGACGAAGGTCTTCACGTAAGGCGCGGCTTCGAGGCGCGCCCGCGCCTGTTCGACGATCTGGCGCGCCTGCGCATCCCCCGCCAGGCTTCGTCCTTCCTCCTCCGCCGCGGTGAGAATGTCGCCGAACCGGCGTTCCGCCAGCAGCCGGGCGAAGCGAGCGGACGCCGGCTCGGCGGCAGGCGCGGCGACGGCCGAGTCGCCCGGAAGGTCGAGCGACGGCGGCGGTGGAACGATCTCGCCGCCACCGAAGAGCGCCGCGAGCTGCGGGCCGCTGCGTCCCGCCTGAACGAGCTGCTGCAGCGTCCGGGCCGGGCCGAACTGCGGATCGAGGCGGAGAATGAAATCGCAGCCGAGGAGCGCTTCCTGGCGACTCCCCTTGCTCGCCAGCTCCAGCGTCTGCTGGAAGGTCGTCAGAATGCGCTGCTTCACATCGGAAGCGAGGGCCGGATCTCCGGGATAGCTCATTGGGCGCGATGGCTCGCGTGGATGGTAGCAAAGGCGGCGCCGCGCGACAACGCGGGCGTCGGGCCGGCGAGGGCCCGGCAGCAGCCCGCGAAGCCTGCGGAATCAGCCGGCGGCGGAAACAGCGTCGGCGAGGCGCCGCGGCAGGCCGCCGAACGATCCGGACGACATCGTCAGCACGACATCTCCGGGCTGCACCTCGGCCAAGAGGCGCGCGACGAGCGCATCGAGGTCCTCGGCCAGCACGCAGGGCGTCCCGGTGCCGGAGAGATTCGCCGCGAGCGCCGCGAGATCGAGCCGATCCTCTGGAGCGAGGCGGTCGCGATGAAAGATCGGCGCGAAGTAGGCGCGATCTGCGAGCGCGAAGGCGCGGGCGTAGCCGGCGAGCAGAAAGGCGCGTCCGGCGGTGAGGCTGCGCGGTTCGAAGCAGGCGAGGAGCCGGCGGCCGGGGAAGCGCATGCGCATACTCGCGAGGGTCTTCTCTACCGCCGTCGGATGATGCGCGAAATCGTCGATCACGACGATGCCGCGATGGTCGGCCAGGAGCTCCTGGCGCCGCTTGACGCCGCGGAATCGCGCGAGCGCCGTGGCGAGCTCCGCCGCTCGGAGGCCTTCGCGCCGCCCGGCCGCCCAGACCGAAAGAGCGTTGACCGCGTTATGGACGCCCCAGAGGGGCATCGCGAGCTCCTGCTCCTCGCCGCTCTCGTCGCGCAGGCGAAAGCGGATCCCGCGGCTGTCGGCGACGGGAGCGCCCAGCAGGCGAACCGCATTCGTCTCCTGCTCGCCGTAGAAGACGACCGGCGCCCGCGCCGCCGCGGCGAGCTCGCGCACCTCGGCGCTGTCGCCGCAGGCGACGACGAGGCCCGACTCCGGCACGAGGGCGATCAACCGGGCGTAGGCCTCGAGCAGCGCCTGTGGGCTCGGGTAGAGATCGGCATGGTCGTACTCGACCGAGGTGAGGATCAGCGTCTCGGGCCGGTAGTGCAGGAACTTGGCGCCGCGATCGAAGTAGGCGGCGTTGTACTCGTCGCCTTCGATGACGAAACGCGGGCCGCTGCCGAGCCTGAAGCTCACCCCGAGATCGATCGGCACACCGCCGATGAGGAAGCCCGGATCGCGGCCGCACTCCGACCAGACCGCGGCCGCCATGGCGCTGGTCGTCGTTTTGCCGTGCGTTCCGGCGACGACCAGCGGCTGGCGGTCGGCGAGGAAGAACCGCGCCAGCGCCTCGGGCATCGACAGTCGCGTGAGCCCCAGGCGCTCGGCCTCGACCGCCTCCGGGTTGTCGCGGCGCACGGCGTTGCCGACGATCACCACATCGGGAGCCGGCGCGAGGTGCGCCGCCGCATAGCCCTCGAACGGCCGGATTCCCGCCGCTTCAAGCAGTTGGCTCATGGGCGGATACAGGGGGCCGTCCGAACCGGTGACCGAATGGCCCCGGGCTTGCAGCAGACAAGCGAGCGGCGCCATTCCGGTACCCCCGATGGCGACCAGGTGGATGCGCAGCGGAGGAGAGGTCAACGGGCTCGGAGGATTGGGTCGCAGGGCGTTCGGCGGCTTGAAGCGGGCGCAGTATAACATCCGGTCGCGGGCGGTTCCGTCGCAGAAAAGCCCATCGCAGAAGAGGAGTTACGCATGTCCAAGCGCCTCGCTACCGTCGCCCTTTCAGGGCTTCTCCTGAGCTCGACTGCCGGCTTGGCCGCCGGCCAGCAGACGCCGGCGGCGGCCCATCCGGCCGGCGCCCCGGCCAAGACTGCCGCCACCGCCGCCACGCCGGCTGCGGCCGGCGCAGCCACCACGCCGGCCACTCCGGCAGCGCCGGCCGCCCCGGCGCCGAAGCTGGTGCCGGTCGAGGCGATTCAGGACGTCGGCAAGATCGCCAAGGGCGAAAAGGTGAAGGTCGACTTCGCGATCCGCAACGACGGCCCGGCGGAGCTCATCCTGAACGACGTCCATCCGACCTGTGGCTGCACCGTCGCGAGCTTCGACGCCAGGATCGCTCCCGGAGCGGTGGGAAAGATCCACGCCGAGATCGACACCGTCGACTTCTCCGGTCCGATCGCCAAGACGATCACCGTGCTGTCGAACGATCCGGTGCAGCCTCGCGTCACTCTGACCATCAAGGCGCGGGTCGAACCGCAGGTCGACGCGCGGCCCGGCTACGCGCGTTTCGTCTTCGTGCAGAATCAGGCCGCCGCGACGGTGAAGCAATGGCTGTGGGCCGAGAACTTCCCCGACCTCAAGATCCTGGCGGTGAAGTCGCCCTACAAGTTCATCGCAGCGACCTTCCGCCCGGCGACCGCGGAAGAGCGGCGCGCCGAGATCCCGACGCCGAATCAGTGGATCGTCGAGACCACCATCCAGCCGGATGCCGAGGTCGGGGCGCTGCGTGACTTCCTGGTCGTCGAGACGAACCACCCGAAACAGAAGGAGCTCCGCCTGGCGATCACCGGCTTCGTGCGACCTCTGCTCTCGGTGACTCCGGCGGTGGCCGAGTTCGGAGCGCTCAATCTCACCGCGGCAAGCCAGGACTTGAGCCTGGTGCTGGTCAACTTCGGCGAGGCGGCGATCTCGATCAAGAGCGTGAGCGCCTCGGTTCCCGGAGTCGAGGCGAAGATCAAGCTGATCGAAGAGGGGCGCCGGTGGGAGGTCAAGCTGACGCTGACCGAAAAGATGCCCAAGGGCCGCACCGACGCCACGGTCACGATCGAAACCTCCAGCCCGCAACAGCCCACCCTCAAGGTGCCGCTGCGCGGCACAGTATCTGGATGAGATCGCCGCTACGCGGCACCGTATCTTGATGGAATCGCCGCTGCGCGGCAGGCTGCCCTGAGTCAGTAGAGGTCGCGCTCGCTGCGCGCCGGGGCGCTGCCGCGCTTCCTGCCGCGCAGCTCTTCGACCATCTTGAGCTGATCGCCGAGGGCTCGAATCTGCAACTGCGCGAGGTCCGCAATGCCGGCCTGCGCGAGATCGAGCAGGCGGTCGAGCTCGGAACGATCGAAGCTCCTCTGCTCGCCGGTTCCCTGGACCTCGACCAGGCGTCCATCCGCGGTGGCGACGACGTTCATGTCGACCTCCGCCTTCTGGTCCTCGCGGAAGTCGAGGTCGAGGAGCGGCGTGCCGCCCAGAAGACCCACCGATACCGCCGCGATCTGCGACACCACCGGCCAGGCCGGCAGGTCGCCGGCAACGTAAATGCGCGCCAGCGCCCCCACCGCCGCGACCCAGGCGCCGGTGATCGCCGCCGTGCGGGTTCCGGCGTCGGCCTGCAGCACGTCGCAGTCGATGATCAGCGTGCGCTCCCCCAGGAGCGACAGGTCGACCGCCGCGCGCAGGCTTCGGCCGATGAGGCGCTGGATCTCCGCCGTCCTGCCCGAGGGTCGCCCCTGCGAGACTTCGCGCGCGGTGCGCGTCATGGTCGCCCGCGGCAGCATCGCGTACTCGGCGGTCAACCAGCCTTTGCCGGTGCCGGCGAGAAAGCCCGGCACCCGCTTCTCCACCGAAGCGGCGACCAGCACCCGGGTATCGCCGGCGGAGATCAGCACCGAACCTTCGGCGAACTTCAGCGGATCGATCTCGATCGTGACCGGCCGCAGCGCATTGGCCGCCCGCCCGTCGACCCGCAACGGGGCCCCCTGCGACTTGCCGGTGCTCAAATTCTCAGCTCCTTTCCGGGCGCGAAGGCCCGGAGCTTGCGGCGGAATCGCCGATATCGACCAGCTCGAGCGTCACCCTGCGGCCGAGAAAGTCGCCCGCGATGCGCTCGAAGCGCTGCGATGTGTCGGTCACGCAGTAATGGTCGCCGGTGCCGTTCGCGGCGGCGGTCTCGGGAGGGCTCAAAGCCACGGCCAGCAGGCCGCGATGAGCGAGCTCGGCCGCCACCTGGTCGGAGACTGCGGCCGCCGAGTCGACGAGGACGACCCCGGGCCCGGCGATCTCGGCGAGGAGCGGCGCGATGAGTGGATAGTGGGTGCAGCCCAGGACCAGCGTGTCGATGTCGTGCGCCAAGAGCGGCTCGAGATAGCGCCGGGCGACTTCGGCGGTCACCGGGTCGTCGAGCCAGCCCTCCTCGATCAGCGGCACCAGCAGCGGACAGGATTGCGACCAGATGCCGAGCTCGGGAACGATGCGGCGCAGGGCAGACGCGTAGGCGCCGGAGGCGACGGTCGACTCGGTGGCGATGACGCCGACCCGGCCGTTCCGGGTCGCGGCCGCGGCGCGATCGGCTCCCGGCTCGATCACCCCCCAGACCGGCACCGGCGCCGCGAGGCCCGCAAGGCCCAGGGCGGAGGCGGTGTTGCAGGCCACCACCACCGCCTTGACGCCGCGCCGCTCGAGAAACTCGAGATTGACTTCGGTGTAGCGGCGCACCGTCGCTGCGGACTTCGTGCCGTAGGGCAGGCGGGCAGTGTCGCCGAGGTAGAGCAGACGCTCGCGCGGCAGGCGCCGCTGCAGGGCCGCGGCGACGGTCAGCCCGCCGACCCCCGAGTCGAAGACGCCGATCGGCCGCGGATCGCTCACGAGGCCTCGAGGTCGGCGCGCAGACGCAGCGGACGCCCGGTGTCGACATGGCCGGCGAGGCTCGGGCGCTGCACGCCGTTCCACAGCAACACGACGCGCTTCGCCTCGGCGACGTTGCGCAGCACCGTGTTGACGACGGCGTAGATGCGCAGCTGTTCCTCGGTCGAGCCCGACTGCGGCGGCTCGGCAACCGGATCGGTGCGCAGGTCGACGATCACCGTGCCGTCCTCGAGCAGGAGGAGCTTGCCGAGCTTCACCCCGGGCGGAAAAACCGCCACGCGCGGTGCGACCGGCGCGACAGCAAGGAGCGCCGCCACGACCCCGGCCGCGCGGGCGCGGGCGCCGCTCGCGCTCACCACCGGCGCCTCTTGCGGCAGCAGCAGGTCGTTCGCTGCCGGCAGGAAGAGCCGTGCCGTCCAGGTCTCCTCGACGACAGACGGTGGAGCGATGGCCGGCGCGGGGGAAGGCAGGGACGGCGCGGCCGGGATCTGTTCAGTCGGAGGTTCCGCCGGCCGCTGCGGCCGCAGCAACCAGAAACCGGCGGCCAGCGCCACCGCGACGGCGAGACCGATCGTCCACGCGGCCCAGCTGCGCTTCACGGTGTCCCCGCCGGAACGACGCTGCCGGTCTCGTATTCGAGCTTGAACCGCCCGACCGCCCGCACCAGCGTCTCCACCAGCTGGGCGCGATACTCGGGCGTCCGCAGCCGCTGCTCTTCGTCTTTCGTGCTGATGAAACCGAGCTCGACCAGGACCGCCGGCATGGCCGCGCCCATGAGCACGCGGAAGGGCGCCTGCTTGACGCCGCGATCCCGCAGATCGAGGTCGCGGTTGAGCTCCTCCTGGATCATCGTGGCGAGACGCTGCGACGCCGCGAGATGTTGGCTCTGAGCGAGATCCCAGAGCAGTAGCTGGAGCTCGAAGTCGTCGCTGCCGGCCGGGGCCGCCGCGGCGCCGACATAGTTCTCCACCGCCGCGGCATCGGCAGCCCGCTGGTCGCTCGCCTGCAGCGAGAGGAAGTAGGTCTCGGCGCCCACCGCCCCGCGGCCGACGCTCGAATTCAGATGAATCGAGAGGAAGAGGTCCGCCTTGTTCTGGTTGGCGAGCGCCGAGCGCTCGTCGAGCGCGAGGTCGACGTCGTCAGTGCGAGTCAGAACGGTGCGCACCGACAGGGTCTGCTCCAGGCGCGTCGCCAGCGTCTTGGCGAGGAGCAGCGTGAGCTCCTTCTCGGCGCTGCCGGCCGGACCGATCGCCCCGGTCTCCTTGCCGCCGTGCCCGGGATCGATGACCACCGTGCGGATGGCGCGGCGCGCGGAGTCTCGCGGCAGGGCGGGGGCGGCCGGCGCTGCCGCCGGCGTCTCCTTGAAGACATCGAAGACCAGCCGGAAGGGCGTCTTCAGCGTGTAGGACTCCGCCGCGCAGTCCGGCGCGAGCTCGAGGCGGATGCGCTCCGGCGTGATGTCGATGCCGCGAACCCACGGATCCTCCACCTTCGGCCCCGGCGGGGGCGGCACGACCCGGTCGCCGACCAGGACCACCTCGTAGAAGCCCGGGCTGCGCACGATCCGGTAACGCGGCGCGTCGGGGAACTGCAAGACGACGGTCGTCACCCCTTGCAGGTGCACCAACCCGACCTCGAGCGGCAGCTCGCGCTGTGGCGGCCGCACGACGGTGAGGACGGCTCGCTCGGCGTCCCAGGCGAACGTCACTCCCAGCTGGGCGCCGAAGCTGCGCTCGAGGAGCTCGAGCGGGACGAGCAGCCGACCATCGACGACGGCCGGCGCCTGCGACAGCGCCTCGATCTCCGTCCCGGAGGTGAGCGCCGGGCTTCCCGGCACGAGGACGAGCAGTGTCTCGCCGATCGCCAGGCTGTAGCTCTGTCGGAGGGGGCCGACATCGAGCCGCCCGCCGAGCCGGCCGACGATCGGCTCGAGCTCGACGAGCAGCCCCGCCGCGGTCGTGCCGAAAGCAAGCGGCGTCGCGGTGCCGCTCACCATCAGGCTGCCGGTGCCGGAGCCGGAGAGCACCACTGCAGGGGCGGCGGCGGCTTCGGTGGGATCTTCCTGCGCGGCGAGAACGCCGGGAGCGAGCAGCAGAAGGCCGGCGAACAGATGGGGGAACAGGCGGAGTTTCACCGGTCGCGACAATAACACTGGCGCTCGACGCCTCGCCGGGGTTTGTGGAATGCTTCAAAGTGCAGTTCGCCCGCAACCGGGCGCCGAGGCTTCGCCGCTGGGAGACATGAGATGGAAATTCGCCAATTCCGCGTCGTGCTGAAGGCACGCGACTTCGACCGCACCTGCAGTTTCTACGGCGAGACGCTGGCGCTGCCGCGCCTGCAGAGCTGGGACCGTGAGAACGGCCGCGGCGCGCTCTATCAGGCCGGCAACGCCGTGATCGAGATCCTCGGCCGCGGCCACGGCGCCGACGACGGCCGCGACGAAGCGTTCGACTACCAGGGGCCGATGCACAAGATGACCCTGGTGCTGCACGTCCCCTCGGCCGAGAAGGCCTACGAGGAGCTGATCTTCCGCAACCGCAACATCCCGGGGGGCCTGGCGACCGACACCGACGGCGTGATGACCTTCGGCACCCACGACCCCGACGGCGTCAAGATCGTCTTCCGCCAGACCGACTAGCGCTTCGCGCCTCCCGCGGCAGAGCTGGGAAGCCGGATTTGCGGCCTCCGAAGCCGATTTGATACTCTTCCCTTCCCCATTTGGCGCGTTCGTCTAGGGGTCTAGGACACTGGCCTCTCACGCCGGTAACACGGGTTCGAATCCCGTACGCGCTACCAGCCCCATTTCCAGCCTTGCCCCCCGCGCCGCGCCAGTTGAGCGCCTCGGATTTCGTCTTCTCTGTGCGCAGAGGAGATGGCCGCCGCCGCGCCGGGACCCCGGCTCTACTGCCCCCGTCGCCCGGAGCGCACGTTGCTCTACCGGGCGCTCGCCGATTCGTTCGAGCGTTTTCTCGGCGTCTACGAGAAGCGCTTCGAGCCGACTCACGGCTACCTGCGCCGCGCGGTCGCGCCCGCGGTCTATCGCTATCTCGACTGCGGCATCTTCGCCCACGGCGCGGCGCGGGCGCACTGCGCCGAGTGCGGGCACGACGTCCTGATCGCCTCGATTGCGCTCGGCATCCTCTCGGCGGGAGCGCGCCTCTTCGAAGGCCTCTACATCGCGCTCTGGTACGTCGGCCCGTTCCAGCGTACGCCGCCGGTCGACTTCGCCGGCGTCACGCCCGAGGGCGCGGCGAGCTTGGTGCCGCTCGTCTACCTGGGGATCGGCGCGGCACTCCTGGTCTGGGCGCTCGGCGTCGAGGTGCGCCGACGACTGACCGGAGAAGCGCGCTTCGCCTAGCCTGGAGAGCCCGCCTCCGGCTCAGGGCCGGCGCGCGAAGCTTCGCAGTTGTGCCGCCTCGGGGCGTGCGGGATCGAGCGCCGTCATCCGGTCGGCGAGCGGCCCGACCTCGGCGAGGCGCCCCTGCCGCAGAAGGAGGTCGGCCAGGGCGAAGAGGTGGTCGTAGCTCGACGGCTCGGCCTCGACGGCCCGTCGCAGCATCGCCTCCGCTTCCGCGATCCGACCGGCCTGCGCGAGAGCGAGTCCGGCGTTGTAGGAGGCACGCGCGTTCGCCGGCATCGTCGCCGCGGCCCGCGCGAGCAGCGTCGCCGCCTCGTCGATCCGCCCGCTCTCGGCGAGCAGGAGTCCGAGCGAGTAGGCGGCCTCGGCCTGCTCGGGATTCGTGGCGACGACTTCGCGCAGCAAGGTCTCGGCCTCGCCGTTGTTTCCCCGCCGCGCCAGCAGCAGGGCGAGGTTCACCTTCGCCGGGAAGAAGAGGTCGTCGACGGCGATCGCCCGCCGGT
>JBGARM010000092.1:0-9412 GCA_044230215.1 Thermoanaerobaculia bacterium
GGTGGGCGCTCTCGAGCAGCGCCGCGGTGCCGGAGGCGTTGTCATCGGCGCCGTTGTGGATCTCCTCGGACCCGGGCGCCATCGAGTTGGCGCCGCCGTGGCCGAGGTGATCGAAGTGCGCGCCGAGGACGATCGCGCCCTTGCGGGCCTGCGGGTTCGTGCTCCTCAGCCGTCCGGCGACATTGGTGCTCTTGCGGTGTTCGGCGATCAATTCGACGACCAGGTCAGCTTTGTGTTGGCCGCTCAACAATGCCTGCGCGGTTTCCCGCTTGACCGCAGCGATGACCAGTCCGGCATCTCCGGCCTGCTCGGCAGAAAGCTTCGGTAAAGGGGCTTCGTCGGGCATCGCGGCGCCCTCGGCGAGCTCAGGGAGATCGACGACCAGCATGGCGATGGCGCCGTGCTCCCTTGCCGTGAAGGCCTTGTAGCGCAGGTCGGAGTAGCGGCGCTCGTCGGCGTCCTTGAAGTCGTCGCCGGGCGGCACGAAGCGGCGGACGAGGACGATCTTGCCCTTGGCGTCGATGCCGGCGTAGTCGTCGCGGTTCTTGTCCTTGGCGACGATGCCGTAGCCGGCGAAGACGATCTCGCCTGCAGCCTTGGCACTCTTCGAGAAGGAGAGGGGCACGAAAGCGTCGCCCGCGGTCGCCGTTCCGTCGAGGCTCAACGCGGTCTTGGCGTCGGACGCGAGCGCCACCGTGACATCGAACTCCTGGCGGTAGCCGCCGCCGTCGCCGGCCGGTTCGAGACCGAGCATGCGGAAGCGCTCCTCGATGTAGGCCGCAGCCGCCTCGTTGCCCGGGGTGCCGACGCCGCGCCCGTCGCGGGCGTCGTCGGCCAGCCAGGCGACGTCGGCGGCGTAGCGATCCGCGGGACGCAGCTCCGTGGCGACCGCCGGAGCGTCGGTCCAGCGGGCGACGTAGACGTCGGTCTCGCCGGGCTTGCCCTGATTCCGGTTCGACGAAAAGGCGAGCTGCTTGCCGTCAGGGGAGAAGATCGGAAAACCGTCGAAGCCGGCGAACCAGGTGATGCGCTCGAGGTCGCTGCCGTCGGTGTCGACCGCCCAGATGTCGAACTCGCGCCCCTTGGGGTCGCCGTAGTTGGTCGAGAAGAGGATGCGCTTGCCGTCGGGGAAGAAGTAGGGGGCGAACGAGGCGGCGTGCAGGTCGGTCACCTGGCGGGCGTCGCGGGCGCCCTCCGGCGTCATGTCGGCGACCCACAGCTCGAGCTGGCTGGGACGGACGAGATGCTGCGCCAGCAGCCGGCGGTAGTCCTCGAGGTCGGCGCCCGTCGGCCGGGAGGCGCGGTAGACGATCTGCTTGCAGTCGCGCGAGAAGAAGGCGCCGCCGTCGTAGCCGGGGGTGTTCGTCAGGCGCACGACGTTCTGGCCGTCGGCGTCCATGCGGTAGAGCTCGAGGTCGCCGTCGCGGGCCGAGGTGAAGACGATCGAGCCGTCGAGCGGGCAGACCGTCGCCTCGGCGTCATAGGCGTCGTTGTGCGTCAGCTGCGTCAGCTCTCCCCCGGCAGTATCGCGGGCGAAGATCTCGTAGCCGGCGTCGATCGCCCAGACGTAGCCGTGCGAGCGGTCGGGCGGCGCCGGGCAGTCGGGCGAGACGAGGTGGGTCGAGGCGTAGAGGAAGCGTTTGCCGTCGGGGAAGAAGTAGGCGCAGGTCGTCTTGCCCTTGCCGGTCGACAGCAACGTCGGCGCCGAGCCGTCCACCGGCAGCGAGAAAATCTGGTCGCAGGCGTAGGGTGGCCGGGTGGTTTGAAACGAGAGCTTCTGCCCGTCGGGAGCCCAGTAAGCCTCGGCGTTCTCGCCGCCGAAGGTGAGCTGGCGAATGCCCTCGAGATGCACCTCCCGCGGGTCGTGGAGCGCAGCGGCGGACGCCTGCGCGAGCAGCGCGCGGGTCAAGATCAAAGCGCCAACGGCGCCGCCCAAGAGCGCGCGCAGGGGTCTTCCGTTTCGGACCGTCAGGGGCATGGGGTCATCTCCAATCGAGCGGTGATTCTATGGCAGGAAGGCGCCGGGCTCCGGGCTGAGGCGTATCCATTCGCAGGAACCGGCTCGCGGCTTCTCCCTCGAGGAAGAACTCGCTATCCTCGACCGCGACGCTCGCACCGGCCCGTCTCAGCGGATCGGCCGCGCGGGTATTCGAATCGCCATGAACCCGAATCTACGCCGCCCCGTCTCCGCGTTCGCCGCCATCGCCATCGTTCTGGGCGCTTCCGCCCCCGTCCGCGCGCAGGAAACCTCCGCCAACGCGCCGGCCGGTCCGGCGCTCACACTCGAACAGGCGATCGCCCTCGCCCTCTCCGGCAACGAGATCTCGGGGATCGCCGCCGCCCGCCTCGAGGGCGCCGAAGCGCTGCGCCGCCAGGCGATCGCGCAGTTCCTGCCGGCCCTCACGATCACCGCCAACGCCACGCGGCGGGCGCGTGAGGTGACGCGGCTCATCAACGGCGACGAGGTCACCGTGCAGGCGATCGACGCCTACTCGAGCCAGGCCGCCGTCGACACGCCGCTCTTCGACCTGCGCGCCCTGCCGCTCATCCGCGCGGCCAACCGCGGCCTCGCGGCGCAGACGATCGAGTCCGACGAGCTCCGGCGCGCGCTCGCCTTCGACGTCGCCGACAGCTTCTACGCCGCGCTCTCGCTCGAGCGGCTCCTCGCCGCGGCGCGCCAGCGGGTGGCCGTCGGTCAGCAGACCGTGGACGAGTCTCGCATCCGCCTCGAAGCCGGTCTCGCCAACCGCAACGACCTGACGCGCACCGAGCTCGAGCTGGCGACCGCCGAGCTGGTGGCGACACGCGCCGCCAACAGCGTCACCACGGCCCGCCTGTCGCTCTTCTACCTGATCCACCCGCCCGCCGATTTCGCGATCGGCGAGCTGGCGGTGCCCGAGCGCGCCGCGCCGCTCGCCGCCGACCGCGAGACCCTCGTCACCCAGGCGCTCGCCGGCCGGCAGGAGCTCGCAGCCCTCGACCAGCGCTGGCAGGCGGCGCGACAGCTGGCGCTCGCTCCCCGCCTCGGCTGGGTGCCGCGCCTCGACCTGCGCGGCATCTATCGCTGGACCAACGAGGCCGGTCTCTCCGGCAACTCGGAAGACTGGAACCTCGGCGCGAACTTCACCTGGGAGCTGTTCGACGGCGGCGACCGCAGCGCGCTCGCCGCGCAGCGCGACGCCGCGGCGAAGGAGGCCGCGCTCGACCTCGCGCAGCGCCGGCGCCAGGTGGAGCTCGAGGTCGACCAAGCTTCGGCCGATCTCGCGACTGCGAAGGCCGCCCTCGCCCAGGCCCGCACCCAGGTCGCCTTCGCGGCGCAGAACGCCGAGGAGGTGCGCGAGCGCTTCCAGAACGGCCTCGCCACCGCGCTCGAACAGACCGACGCGCAGGTCGCGGAGTTCGAGGCCGAGGTCGAGGTCGCGCGCCAGGGGTTCGCCCGCGACGTCGCCGACCTCGCGCTGCAGCGCGCCCTCGGCGGCTGGCCCGCCGGCGCTCCTTCCCCCATCTCCCAGGAGAGTCCGTGAGCCCGATTCCACTCCGCCGGTCCGGCGCCAGCGCGGTCGCCGCGCTGGCGCTGTCGATGTTCGTTTTCGCCGGATGCAGCGGCAAGCCTGCCGAAAATGCCCGCCCGGCGCGCAGCGAAGTGCGCTTTCCGGTCGAGACGGCGACGGTCGCGGCGCGCAAGGTCGAGTACAGCGTCCGCGCCGTCGGCTCGATCGAGGCCTTCGAGCAGGTCGCCGTCACGGCGCGCGTCGCCGGCGTGGTCGAACGCGTGCGCTTCCGCGAGGGGGACAGCGTCACTGCCGAGACCCCTCTCGCCGAGATCGAACCCGAGCGCTACCGCTTGGCCACCGAAGCCGCCCGCGCCGCGCTCGCCAAGGCGCAGGCGACCGCCGCCGAGGCGAAGAACGGGCTCGAGCGCCGCCAGGCAGTCAACGTCAAGAACCCCGACCTCGTGCGCGCCGAAGAGGTGGACGCCTGGCGCACCCGGGTCGCCTCCGCCGCTGCCGAGATCCAGCAGGCGCAGACCGCGCTCTCGCTCGCCGAGCTCAACCAGCGCGACGCCATCGTCCGCTCGCCGCTCGCCGGGGTGATCCAGACCCGCGGCATCGAGACCGGGCAGTACGTCTCCCCCGGCACCGAGATCGCCACGCTGGTGCGGCGTGACCCGTTGCTGCTGCGCTTCCGGGTGCCGCAGAACGAGGCTACGCCCCTCGCTCCGGGCATGGCGGCCCGCTTCACCCTGCGCGAAGGCTCCGACCGGACCTTCACCGCGCGCCTCCGCCTGGTCGGCGCGGCTGCCGACTCGCGCGACCGGATGGTGGCGGTGACCGCCGACGTCGACGACCCGTCGCGCAACGAGCTCCGCCCCGGGACGTTCGTCGAGGTCGAGGTTCCGGTGGGGGGCGAAGCCGCCGCGGCGGTCATCCCGCAGACCGCCATCCGGCCCAGCGAGCACGGCTTCCTCGCCTTCGTCGTCGAAGGCGACGTGGCGCGCGAGCGCGTCCTCGAGCTCGGACTGCGCACCGCGGAGGGCGATGTCGAGGTCCGTCAGGGCCTCGCCGTCGGCGAGCTCCTGGTCGTCCGCGGCGCCGAGGCGCTGCGCGACGGCGCCAGGGTCGACCTCGAGCGCAAACCCATCGACACCGGCGTCACCGGCCCGTCGAACACGAGCGAGCGGAAGTGAACGGAGAAGGCCGGCGGGTCCGGAGTCCTCTCGCCCGCAGGGCGCAAGCCCTTCAGGGCGCCCGGAGGAATGAGATGGAATCCGCCCGAAGAAATGAGAATCGCCTCGGCCGCAGGCCGCAAGCCCGACAGGGCGCCCGAAGGAATCTAGTTCGATGAAGATCACCGAAGCCTGCATTCAAAAGCCGGTCTTCGCCTGGATGCTCATGGCGGGCACGGTTCTTTTCGGGCTCGTTGCGGCGTCGCGCATCGGCATCAGCCAGATGCCGGACGTCGACTTCCCGACCATCAACGTCTCGGTGACCTGGGAGGGCGCCGCTCCGGAAGTGATCGAGAACGACGTCCTGCAGCCGCTCGAAGAGGCGCTGGTGCAGGTCGAAGGAGTCGCCGGCCTGACTTCGACCGCCCGCCAGGGAAGCGGCTCGGTGACCGTCGAGCTCGCCCTCTCCCGCGACGTCGACCTGGCGCTGCAGGACGTGACCGCCAAGGTGCAGCAGGCGGCTCACCACCTGCCGCGCGATATCGACCCGCCGACGATCTCGAAGACCAACCCGGAAGACCAGCCGATCATGTGGATCGGGTTGACCGGGCCCTATCCGCGGCAGGTGATCGCCGACTACGCGCGCTACCGCGTCAAGGAGCGCCTGCAGACCGTGCCGGGAATCGGCGAGATCACCGAGGGTGGCTCGATCGAGCGCAACGTCCGCATCTGGGTCGACTCCTCCGCTCTCGACGCGCGCAATCTCACTGTCGGCGACCTCACCCGCGCGCTGCTGCGCGAGCACGTCGAGCTGCCGGCCGGCCGGATCGAAGTGCCGGGGCGCGAGGTCAACGTGCGCGTCCTCGGCGAGGCGATGGATCTCGACACGCTGCGCAACATCGTCGTCGCCGAGGGCGGCGCTCCCGCTTCCTCCGGCACCGGCAGGGCGGGAGCGGGCGGCACCCCGGTCTACCTGAAGGACGTGGCGCTCGTCGAGGACGGCTTCGAGGACATCCGCCGCGTCTCGCGCTTCAACGGCCAGCCGGCGCAGGGACTGGGCATCCGCAAACAGCGCGGCGCCAACGCGGTGGCGGTGGCGCGGGCGATTCGCGCCGAGATGGCCGCCATCGGCCCCACCCTGCCGGCCGGCATGACCCTCGAGACCAACTTCGACTCGACCCTCTACATCGAGGAGTCGGTGAACGAGATCGAGTTCGAGCTCTTCCTCGCGGTCCTCCTCACCGCGCTCGTCTGCTGGCTCTTCCTCGGCTCGCTCTCCTCGACGCTCAACGTCGTCCTCGCCATCCCGATGTCGCTCCTCGGCACCGTGGCGGTGATCTACTTCCTCGGCTTCACGCTCAATACCTTCACCCTGCTCGCGCTCGGCCTCTCGGTCGGCATCGTGGTGGACGACGCCATCATGGTGCTCGAGAACATCTTCCGCCACGCCGAGTCGGGCGAGGACCGCGTCACGGCGGCGCGCGAGGGCACGCGGGAGATCGCCTTCGCCGCCCTCGCCGCGACCCTCGCGGTGTGCGCCATCTTCCTCCCCGTCGTCTTCATGAAGGGGATCGTCGGCAAGTTCTTCCTGCAGTTCGGCGTGACGCTCTGCGTCGCGGTGCTGCTCTCTTATCTCGAGGCAGTGACGCTCGCTCCGGCCCGCTGCTCGCAGCTCCTCGACGTCTCGCGCGAGCATCGGAGCCGCCTCGGCCGGGCCGTGGACGGAGCCTTCGCGGGCCTCGCGCGCCTCTATTCGCGCGTCCTGCCCTGGGCTCTGCGCCGACCGGTCCAGGTGATCGCCGGCAGCTTCCTCCTCTTCGGGCTGGCGATCGTCGTCTTCCGCGCCATGCCGAAGGAGATGGTGCCCTCGCAGGACCAGTCGCGCGTCATGATCCGCCTCACCGGCGCCGTCGGCTCCGACCTCGCCGAGACCGATCGCCTCGTCCGCCGCGGCGAGGAGTACCTGCTCGCGCGCCCCGACGTGCTGCGCGTCTTCGCCGTCGCCGGCGGCTTCGGCGGTGGCGGCGTCAACAGCGGCATCTACTTCGTCACCCTCGTGCCGCCGCGGGAGCGCACAGCGTCGCAGGCGCAGTTCAGCTCCGAGGTGAGGAAGGAGCTCAACTCCTACCCCGGCCTGCGCGCCGTCGTCCAGGACCTTTCGCAGCAGGGCTTCACCGCCCAGCGCGGCTTTCCGGTCGAGTTCTCGGTACGCGGCTCAGACTGGAATCAGCTGATCGACTCGAGTCAGACCCTGATGGCGGAGCTCAAGCAGTCGGGGCTGGTCGTCGATCTCGACAGCGACTATCAGCTGGGCATGCCGGAGCTCGCCGTTCTCCCCGACCGCGCCCGCGCCGCCGACCTCGGGGTCGGCATGGACGACATTGCGACCTCGCTCAATGCTCTGGTCGGCGGCGTGCGGGTCGGCAAGTACAGCGCCGGCGGCCGGCGCTACGACGTCCGCCTGCGCCTGCTCGCCGACCAGCGCTCGCGCCCGGAGGACCTCTCGCACTTGCGGGTGCGCGCGTCCACGGGTGAGCTCGTGCCGCTCTCGGCGCTGGTCTCGACCGAGGAGCGTCCGGCGCTGCAGGCGATTACCCGCCGCGATCGCGAGCGCGCGATCACCGTATTCGCCAACGTCGCTCCGGGAGCCTCGCAGGACAAGGCGCTGGCCAAGGTCGAGGAGCTGGCGAAGAACGCGCCGGTCGGCGTCCGCGTCGTCCTCGGCGGCGCCAGCGTCGCCTTCCGCGACTCGATGTCGTCGCTGCTCTTCGCCCTCGTCCTCGGCATCATCGTCGCCTACATGATCCTCGCCTCGCAGTTCAACTCGTTCCTCCACCCGGTGACCGTATTGACGATCCTGCCGCTGTCGATCGCCGGCGCCGCCTTCGCGCTCTGGGGGACCGGGCGCAGCCTCAACATCTTCTCGATGATCGGCCTGCTGCTGCTCATGGGCATCGTCAAGAAGAACTCGATCATCCTGGTGGACTACGCCAACCAGCTGCGCGAGCGCGGGCGCAGCGCCGCGGCGGCGATCCTGCGCGCCGGGCCGGTGCGGCTGCGGCCGATCCTCATGACCTCGGTGGCGACGATGATGGCGGCGATTCCGGCGGCGCTCGGTCTCGGCGCCGGCTCCGAAACCCGCGCGCCGATGGCGGTGGCGGTGATCGGCGGCCTCATCGTCTCGACCGCGCTTTCGCTGCTGGTGGTGCCCGCCTTCTATCTCGTGGCGGTGCGCGCCAAGGAGCGCCTCAAGGCGCGCCGCGCACGGCGCTCTCCGGCGTTCCGAGGGCCAAGTCCTTCAGCCACTGCCAGGCGGCCCTGAAGCCGCGCACGATCCGGCCCTCGAGCACCTCGGTGGCGCCCAGCTTCGTGGCCAACGCCGCCTCGCGGCCACGGAAGCGTGGTGGAAAGCGCACCAGCGTCTGGGCCCGCAGTGCCCCCTGGCGGACCAGAAGGGGCGAGAGGAAGCCCTGGAGCACCGTCAGTTCGCCGGCCGGCAGCGGCACCACGCGGGCGCGAAAGACGAGCCAAGGGCGGTAGCGAAACGTCCACGGCGCCGAGCCGTCGGAGCCAGGAATTCCTGCTCGAACCAGGCGGCCATAGCTGCGCGGCTTGACTCCCTTCAGTCCGCGCTGCGAGAAGGCCGCCAGCGGGGCCGAGCTCGGGTCGGCGGTGCCGTCGCGGCCGGTGAGGAACTCCCACGACAGGATGCTGCCGTAGACGGTCAGGCGGAACGACCAGCCGGCGGTGAGCCAGGCGATGAACAGAATCGCGAAGCCGAGCGTCGCGCCGAGGTAGGGGTGGATCCACGACGTCACGCCCAGCAAGCCCAGCAGCGTCAGGCGAAAACCGCGCAGCAGCATGTCGAGCAGCGCCGACGGCGAGAGCGCGATCATCACCTGGATGGCGTGGAAGGCGATGAAGACGAGGAAGAAGCAGGCGAGATAGAGAATGCCCAGGCCGAGATCGACGAAGAGCTTCGCCGCGCCGGCGAGCGGCTCGACCGACGAGACGAACGCCAGACCCGAACCCGCGAGCGGTGCGCCCGAGGCGACGCCGGCCCCGGCAATCGCCGGGAAACCGAAGCCCAGCAGGCGCTTCACCTCGAGCAGGACGATCGGGCTGGCGACCAGGGCCGAGAACTTGTTCTCGTGCTCCTCGACGAAGTCCATCGGCTTCTTGAGCCCCGGCACGGCGGCGCCGATGGTCGTGTTGGCGGCGAACAGGAAGACGAGGAACAGGCCCGGCCCCCAGAACCACGGCCGCGCGTACCACGGCAGCCCCGCCCGCGCCGCCGCCGGCGTCCGCCACCAGCGCCAGGCGCCGAGGCCCGAGACGCCCAGGAGCGGCGAGATCGGCACGCCGGTCGTCAGCGTCACCGTGCGCGCGATCTCCTCTCCGGCGGTGAACTGGCTGCGCTCGTCAGCCGCCCCTCTAGAGCTTGCGTCTGTGCCTGTTTCAGCGCGACTGCCTTCCGGCAGCGCGAGCGATCCACTCACGACGAGGAGCGCGAGAGCCAACCCTTTACTGAGCCTTTTTCTCATCTTGAGCGAATACTAAGGCCGGAGGGCTCTCGCAGGGGTGGGCTCGGGGTCCTGTCCGGCCCGCTTCCCATGGGTCCTCGCGCTGAGAAAGCGCGCTCCGGGCCCATGGGAGCCCTCGGTCCGGCCACCCCTCGTCGGTACAGTGGAGAGAGAGGCACTGTGGCTGCCCCTACTGTTGCGACAGGCCGGAGCCGTTGTGGGG
>JBGARM010000093.1:0-340 GCA_044230215.1 Thermoanaerobaculia bacterium
CAGGCGCCGGCCGTGGCTCGCGCTCAAGGGGCTCTCGGTCGCGGTGCGACCGGGGTGGGTCGAGAGGCTGAACGCGCACCGGCGCGAGACGATGGAGCCCGGCTGGCTCGACGAGGCCGAACCCGGCTAGACCGCAGGCGCCGGAGCAGCGACGCGCTCGGATGGCGCGCTGTCCGCTGCCGGCGAGCCGGCCGGCCGGCCCTGGACGGCGAGCGTTCCGGAGCGCCCGTCGATCGCGGCCTGCTCGATCTCGCAGACCGGCACCGTGCCGCGCGCCGCGAGCCGGGAACGCGCTTACCTCTCGAGCGACACGACCACGACTCCGGCGCGCCGCGCCTCG
>JBGARM010000093.1:350-9309 GCA_044230215.1 Thermoanaerobaculia bacterium
CGTGCCGCTGCGGCCCGGGACGCTGCCAGCGACGATGTCGCAGAGCGGCAGCGTCGCCGGATCGAGCCCGGCACGCAGTGTCGCCGTGGACACCAGCGCGTAACCTTGCGCCTGCCAGCCCGCGAGCAGCCGCTGCAGCACCGGCAGCAGCTTCATGCCCTCGAGCTCGGCGTGCAGGGTGCAGACATTCAGCGCGTCCGGCTGGAGGAGCGATATCAGGTGAGGAACGATCCGTTCGTCCGGGTACTCGGGTCGTCCCATGAGCTCGTCGAGCGTCGGCAGCGTGGTCGGGATCTCGAGCGTCTCGAAAGTGGTGCCGGCGAGGCGGGGAAAGTAGGGTGCCGTGCCGCGCGTGTCGCTGCCGTAGAGCAGTCCGGCCTCGTCGTAGACCTGACGGCTCCGGCCGTTGGCCTGCCAGCCGGGCGCGCCGGCAGCGAGGGCCTCGGCGCCCAGTATGCGCCGGAACTCGGCCCGCGCGGCGGTGAACTCCGCGCGCACGTGCTCGAGATCCATGCCGTGAACGTAGTCCTGCCAGCGGTAGTGATTGTGGCAGTGGATGCCGACCTCGAAGCCGGCGGCGGCTGCCGCCCGCATCACGGCTTCGTTCCGGCGGCCGATGTGGGGAGCAGGCAGGAGCGTTCCGTTGAGCAGCGTGCGAACGCCGTAGAGTCGAACGACACTGGTACGACCGACCTTGCCGAGGAATCCCGGCCGGAACAGGCGGGTGATGGCCCGACCGGTCTGGTCGGGCCCGAGCGAGAAGAGAAAGGTGGCCGGCACGCCGGCGGCACCGAGGTCGGCGACCAGGTTCGGCACGCCGATCCGCGTGCCGCGGTCGGTGTCGACGTCGATCTTGAGAGCGAGACGCAGAGCCATGGCGCGGCGCCGGATTTACTCGAGTGAATAGTCGCGGTGCGCGAGGTGGTAGTCGAGGGTGAGTCGGATGGCGGTCTTGAGGTCCACCTTCGGCTCCCAGCCGAGCTGCTTCCTGGCGCGGGCGATCGACGGCACGCGGCGCTGGATGTCCTGATAGTACTTGCCGAAGTACTTGCCGGAGGAGACGGCGACGACCCTGGCATCGGCCGCGTGCTCGCGGTACTCGGGGTAGTGCTTGAAGGCGGCGATGATGTACTGCGCGAGCCGCGCGACGCTGACGTTGTTCTTCGGATTGCCGAGGTTGAAGATCTGGCGCGAGGCGCGGCCGTTGCGGTTCTCGATGATGCGCAGCAGCGCGTCGATGCCGTCGTCGATGAAGGTGAACGAACGGCTCTGCCTGCCGCCGTCGACGAGCTGGATCGGCTTCCTGAAGATCACATTGGCGATGAACTGGGTGAACAGCCGCGAGCTGCCCTCCTTGGCTTCGAGAATGTTGTCGAGCTTCGGGCCGATCCAGTTGAACGGGCGGAACAGGGTGTAGTCGATTCCGTCGCGCACGCCGTAGGCGAAAATGACGCGGTCGAGCAGCTGCTTCGAGCTGGCGTAGATCCAGCGCTGCTTGTCGATCGGGCCGTAGACCAGGTTGCTCGAATCCTCGGCGAGCTCGCGGTCGGGCGACATGCCGTAGACCTCGGAAGTCGAAGGGAAGACCAGGCGCTTGCGGTACTTCACGCACTGGCGGACGACTGCGAGGTTGGACTCGAAATCGAGCTCGAAGACGCGCAGCGGGTCCTTGACGTATTGCGCCGGGTTGGCGATCGCGACGAGCGGCACGACCACGTCGCACTTCTTGACGTGATACTCGATCCACTCGTGGGAGATCATCACGTCTCCCTCGACGAACTTGAACCGCGGGTGACCCAGGCTGTCGCCGAGCTTGTGGTCCTCGACGTCCATGCCGAAGACCTCCCAGTCCTTCCTCTTCAGGATGGAATGGATGAGCGAGCTGCCGATGAAGCCGTTGGCGCCGAGGATGAGGATCTTCCGTGGCATGGCTCAGACTCCGGCGGGCGCCGGGGCTGCAGCCGTCGGCGGAAGGCTGACGGAACGCGAGAGCTCGGCGCGGCGGCGGGCACGACGGCAGCGAGGGTTCACAGTGTCTGTCCGATCTGCAGGACGGGCGCGGTGGCGCCGCGCCATTCCGTGCGGGTGAATTCGAGGGCTCCGTCGCCGGTGGCGACGACGAGCGGGGAGATCGCCAGCACCTCGCCGGGTCGGCCGCGCAGGCCGCGCGTCGCAGGGGAATCGGGTTCGGCCCACCAGAGCATGAGCCGGGCGCCGCCGACATCGACGAAGGCGCCGGGATAGGGGTCGGTCACGGCGCGAACCAGGTTGAAGATCTGGCGCGAAGTCTGCCTCCAGTCGACGCGCCCGTCCTCGGGCTTGCGTCCGCCGAAGCTGGTGGCCTGCGCCTCGTCCTGCGGCGATTCGCTGGCGGTGCCGGCGAGCAGGGCGTCGATCTGCCGGGCGAGCACGCGCCGGGCGCAGGGGAGGACCTTGCGAAATGCCTGCTCCGCCGTGTCCCGGGGCGTGAGGTCGACGCCCTCCTGGTCGACGATCGCGCCGGCGTCGGCACGTTTCACCATGCGGTGCAGGGTCATTCCGATGCGCGATTCGCCGTGCAGCACCGCCCAGTTGATCGGTGCTCGGCCGCGATACTTGGGGAGCAGGGAGCCGTGCAGGTTGAACGCTCCGAGCGGGGCGATCTCGAGGATCCGCTCGCTGATCATGTTGCGGTAGTAGACCGAGAGCATCAGGTCCGGCGCCAGCTGCGCGATGCGCTCGATCCACTCGGGAGTGTTGACCGACACCGGCGCGAATACGGGAATGCCGTGCTCGCGCGCCAGGAGGGCGGGCGTCTTGAACCAGATCTTCTCGTGCGGATCGTCTTCGTGGGTGAAAAGCCCGATGACCTGGTCGCGTCGTTCGAGGAGCAGCGCGAGACAGTCGTGTCCGACCTCGCTGTAGCCGAAGAAGAGGATCTTCGGCCGGCTCATTCCCGGATCTCTAGAATGTGGCTGACGACGTAACGCTGGTGGGTCCCGATCACCTGGTAGGCGCGCCCGACGTACTCGCCGATGAGGCCAATGCCGACCATGCAGACGCTGAGCAGGAAGATCACGATGCCGAAGAGGGTGAACAGTCCGCCCTCTTCCGGGCCGATGATCAACCGGCGGCCGGCGAGAACGAGCACGAGCATTAAGCTGCCGCCGGCGCAGGCGAGGGCGAACATGGTGAACAGCTGCAGCGGCGCGAGCGAGAAGCTGGTGATGAGGTCGAAGTTCAGCCGGATCAGCCTGTAGAGCGAGTAGTGGGAGACGCCGGCCCGGCGTTCCTCGTGGCGGACGCCGACCTCGGCGGGGTTGCGCGCGCAGGTGTAGGCGAGGGCGGGGATGAAAGTGTTGATCGCTCCGCTCCTGGCGATGGCGTCGACGACCGGGCGGGAGTAGGCGCGGAGCATGCAGCCCTGGTCGGTCATCTCGATGTCGGTCATCTTCCGGCGCAGGAAGTTGATGAGTCTCGACGCGTAGACGCGAAAGAGGGAATCGTGGCGCTCGAGCCGGTACCCGCCGACGTAGTCGTGGCCGGCGGCGATCTTCTCCAGCAGTTTGGGAATCTCCTCCGGTGGATTCTGCAGGTCGGCATCGAGAGAGACGACGATCTCGCCGCGGACCCTTTCGAAAGCGGCCATGACCGCCATGTGCTGGCCGTAGTTGGCGTTGAACTCGATGACCCGGGTCACCTGCGGGCGCGCGGCATGCTGCGCCGCGAGCAGCTCGCCGGAACGGTCGGAGCTGCCGTCGTTGGTGAACACCACCTCATAGCTGCGGCCCAGCTGGTCGAGCACCGGATAGAGCCGCGCGAAGAGCGCCGGCAGGTTCGCTTCCTCGTTGTAGACGGGAATCACCACCGAGAGCTCGACGCCGGCGGCGCTCATGGCTTCAGGTGGGCCTGGAGAATCGCCATCAGTTCGCCGGCGACGCGCTCGACGTCGGCGAACGTCATGGTCGGAAACAGCGGCAGGGTGAGAATGTTGCGCCCGGCAAGCTCCGCCTCCGGGAAGTCGCCGTCTTTCCAGCCCAGGTCGCGGTAGAGCTTGAAGAGGTGGATGGCGGGGTAGTGCACGCCGGTGCCGATACCTGACGCTTGCAGCGCGGTCATGACCTCGGCGCGGGTAATCGTCAGCCGTTCTTCGGGCAGGATGACCTGGAACATGTGCCAGTTGCTCTGGGCGAAGTCGGCGACCGGAAGCCGCAGCCCGATTTCGCCGGCTGCGAGAGCGGAAAACTCCTCGAAGTAGGCTCGCGCGAGCTCCCGGCGCCTGGCGGTGAACTCAGCCAGGTGCGGCAGCTGCCCGAGACCGACACGCGCCGCGACATCGGTGAGGTTGTACTTGCCGCCGGCCAGCTCGACCTCCATGCCGTCGACGCCGGAACGGACGACGCCCTGAAGGCGGTACTGCTCGGCGAGCCTGGCTTCGCGCTCGTCGTTGAGCACGAGGCAGCCGCCCTCGATGGTGGTGATGTTCTTGTTGGCGTGAAAGCTGAAAGAGACGAAGTCTCCGAACGCTCCGATGGGCCGGCCCTTCCAGGAGCTGCCGAAGGCCTGCGCAGCGTCCTCGATGACCCGCAGGCGGTGCTGCTGGGCGAGCGCGTGCAGCCGATCGCGATCCACCGGCAGGCCGGCTAGATCCACCGGAAGGATCGCCTTGGTCGCCGGCGTGATGGCGGCCTCGGCGCGGGCGAGATCGATGTTCCGGGTCACCGGATCGATGTCGACGAACCGCGGCCGGGCTCCGACTGCGAGCACGACGTTGCTGGTCGCGACCCAGGAAAGCGGGGTGGTGATGACCTCGTCGCCGGGGCCGACGCCGGCGATGCGGAGCGCAATTTCCATCGTGCAGGTGCCGGAATTGAAGGCGCGCACCGGCCGGCCGCCGCAATGGTCGGAGAGCCTGGCCTCGAACTCCTTCACCCGCGGACCGGAGGTGATCCAGCCGGAGCGCAAGACCTCGGCCACGCCGGCGATCGTCTCGTCGTCGAGGGTCGGGCGGGTTAAGGGCAGGAACGACGGGTCGCCGGCCGACGGAGGCGCCGCGGCATCGGCCCGGCTGACGCGGGCAGGCATCTCAGGGCCGATTCCGGTAAAGGGATAGCGACTGGTTTTCATCCACCAAATCATAGCGGAGCGAAGAGTCCGAGAAGAGCCTCGCGGCGCGGGCCTTGCGCGTGACCAGCCAGATCCGATCCGGTCCGGTCCACAGGCGGCGGAAGTCAGCCTCGTCGATGAACCGTCCGCTCGCGCGAGCCGCCGGGTCGAGCGCGAGCTCCAGTTCGCCCGTCTTGCCGACCAACCCTACCTCGCGCCGGGTGTAGAAGCTGAAATCGTGAAAGAACTCCCAGTAGTGGAAGACGCGGTCGCCCGGCTTCACCTGGGCGACGAAGGTGGCGGCGAGCTCCCGGGTCCCGGGGCGGGCGATGCTGTCCTGGGCCTGCGCCATCGCGAGCAGCGCCACGGCGAACGAGGCTGCCAGGGTCGCCACCGCAGCCAGGGCGCTCCTGCGGCGCCGGATCCAGGGTGCGAGGGTCGCGCCGGCGAGGAGCGCGAGGGCCAGGCAAAGGCCGTCGGCTCGCAGGGCTCGAGTCAGGGGCAGCTTCGGAAGGATCTCCGGCAAGACGACGACGCCGGCGATGGCGAGGCCGAAGCACGCGGCAAGACCGGCGATTACCCGGACGCCGGTCCGCAGGCGCGCGCGGGCGTCCTCTTCGATCACCCGGGCGAGCCAGCTGCCGGTCACCAGCGCGAGCGGCGGAAAGACCGGCAGGATGTAGGGGATCAGCTTCGACTGCGACTTGCTGAAGAAGAGAAAGACGAACGCCGCCCAGAGGGCGAAGAACCAGGCTTCGGAGTTCTCCTTGCGCCGGGCCCAGCCGCCGGCCAGGGCTTCGCGCAGGGACTGGAAGAGGAATCCCGTCCAGGGGAAGAGGCCGCCGAGCACGATGGGAATGAAGAACCACCACGGTTCGAAGCGGCCGTGGGCGGTGGTGGTGAAGCGCTCCCAGTGCTCATGGACGAAGTAGAAGCGTGCCCAGTCGGCGTTGCGTTGGGCGGCGAGCAGGTGCCAGGGGGCCGCGATGGCCAGAAAGAGGAGGGCGCCGGTAGGCAGGTAGAACGGCCTGAGTCGCCGCCATTGGTCGAACAGAAGCAGCCAGAGCAGCATCACGGCGCCGGGGACGAGGATTCCGATGAGGCCTTTCGTCAGCGTGGCGAGGGCGGCGCTCACATAGAGGCCGTAGAAGAGCGCCCGGCGGCGCGCGCCGGGCGGCTCGCGCACACCGAGGATGAAGCAGAAGAGCGTGGCGCTCATCAGCACCGAAACGGCCATGTCGAGGAGGAGGAGGCGGGCCAGGGCGAAATAGAGCAGCGAAGTTCCGAGCACGGCGGCGGCGCAGAGCCCGCTCAGGCGGCCGTGCAATCGGCGGCCGGTCGCGTAGACGAGCAGCACGCCGGCGAGCGCGAACAGCGCCGGCGTGGCCCGCACGGCGAGCTCGTCCGGGCCGAAGGCGCACTCGAACCCGGCGACCAGCCAGTACATCAGCGGCGGCTTCTCGAAGTAGAAGACGCCGTTGAGCCGCGGCAGCACGTAGTCGCCGCTGGCGAGCATTTCGCGCGGAATCTCGGCGTAGCGGCCCTCGTCGGGGTTGACCAGGTGCGCGTCGCCGAGCTGGAAGAAATAGAGCAGGCCGAAGAAAAGGGCCAGGCACAAGGCGTCCCGCCGCCAGGTTGTGGAGGCGGAGTCCAGTAGCGGCATTGCGAACCCTCCGCCCGAGCAGCTCCGAGGTCAGCGCGTCGCTGCGTTGACGAAGCTCGGCCGATAGGCCGCGTCGCGCACCGCGAGCTGGCCCTGGCGGGAGAGGTCCACGCTCTGGGCGAGCAGGCGGGCGGCCTCGCCAGGGGCGTGGAAGCCGGTCGAGTTCTCGGCCTCGACGAAATCGAGCCGGAACTGCGCCTGGCGGTGGAGCTTTCGGGCGAGCGCCAGCTCGTCGTCGGTCTTGCCGGCGGCCACCGCCTTGCCGAGGTCGTCGATCAGCGCGACGACGGCGTCCATCGCCTGGTCGCGCAGTTGATGGGT
This sequence comes from Thermoanaerobaculia bacterium, assembly GCA_044230215.1. GTDB lineage: Bacteria > Acidobacteriota > Thermoanaerobaculia > Multivoradales > JAGPDF01 > JAGPDF01. The sequence continues at coordinate 7,420 of JBGARM010000093.1, forward strand.
GCGCTCCTGAATCGCTTCGACGCGCGCCTTGAGCTCCTCTTCCGGCCAGCGATGGCAGGTCTGGCAGGCCTTGTTGATGTTCAGCAGAGGGCTGCGCACGTGGTGGTCGGAGACCTTCTGCGCGCCGACGCGCTCGTACGGCATGTGGCAGTCGGCGCAGGCGACGCCGGAGCGCGCGTGGATGCCCTGGCTCCACATCTCGAACTCCGGATGCTGCGCCTTGAGCGCCGGGGTGCCGGCGACCTTGTGTGTCCAGTCCTTGTGGCCGACCTCGTCGTAGTAGGCCTGAATCTGCTCGACCTTGAGGCCGTTGGCCCACGGGTAGACGAGGCGCTTCTCGGGGCCCTTGAAGTAGTACTCGACGTGGCACTGGCCGCAGACGTAGCTGCGCATCTCCTGCCGCGTCGCCATCGTGTTGGGATCGTAGGCCGGAATGCCCTGTGACGCCTTGAGCGCGCGAATGCCTTCGAGGAACCCCGGGCGCGTCACCCGCAGCTGCATCGTCGCCGGATCGTGGCAATCGATGCAGGCGACCGGGTGCGAGATGAGCTTGCGCGCCTCGGTGTAGGGCATCTGGTTCATCAGCTCGAAGCCCTTGATGAGGTCGCCGCCGCCGAGCTTCTTGTAGGGCAGGTAGACCGAGCCGTGGCAGTGCATGCAGGTGCCAGGCTGCTTGACGACGTGCTGACGCTCGGTGAAAGTCTGGTCGTCGAGCATGTAGGCGTGGCCGCGCTCCTCGCGGTAGTCGACCGAGAAGGCGTAGCCGTCCCAGATCGTCTTCAGGCGCGGATCCTCTTCGAGGCGTGACTGGGCGACGACGGAGCGCGGATCGGCGGCGGTCGGCGTGCGCGGCACGGCTTCGCTGCCGCCGAAGCGGGTGCGCACCTGGTCTACCGTGCGCCGGTAACCGTCGTATTGGATGGGGAAGTTCTTGCCCCAGATCGCCGGGTCCTCGGTCTCGTCGGTGATCTCGACGACGCGGAAGAACGGGTCCTTGGCCTCCTGCTTGTGCTCGAAGATGTTCACCAGCAGTCCGGTGACGACGGCGCCGGCGACCGCGGCGGCGGCGGTCAGCAGGAGAAACCGCCAGCGGCGGACGGGGACCGTCTTCTCGGGCTTCTGCGGAACGTTCATGGAACTCTCCTCCGGCTCTGCTGGCGCGTGCTGCTCGCCGTCTGCTTGCCGTCGCTAGTGAAGGTGCCCGACATTGCGGTGGCAGGTCAGGCAGTCGAGGCGCTCGCCTCCGTTATGAGAACTGACCGCGTCGATGGCGTCGACGATCGCGGCGTGGCACTTGCTGCAGGAGCGTTGCGCGATGTCGTGATTGCGTTGCTTGATGACGATCGGATCGAGAAAGCGGCCGGTGGTGAAGGCGAGAGAGTGGTGAAACCCGTTGATCGCCTTGGTCGCATACTTGGCCAGGAATCCGGGCGGCGTATGGCAGTCGTTGCAGACCGCGACCGAGCGGTGGCTCGAACGGCTCCAGCCGGCGTACTGCTCCTCCATGACGTGGCAATTGGCGCAGGCGCGCGGATCGTCGGTCATGTAGGAGGCGCCACGGGCGTAGGCGAAGGTGTAGATCCCCACGCCGGCGGCGAGCCCGCAGAGCAGGGCCGCGCTGACGGCGCCTCGATGCATTCGACTCATCGGCGACAGTCTAACCGACCGGCAAAGTCCTCCACCTGACGGTTGTCATACCCTGCGCCGCGCGGCCGGGGGCCTGGCTCTCCTACGGATTCACGGGGCCGGCGACGCCGGCGGCCTGCGCCGCCTCGAACGCCGCCAGCGCCTCGGCGTGCGCGCGCAGCAGCGGCACCAGCGGCTGATCGCCGGGCCGCACCTCGACCCGGTACACCTCGGGCTCGTCGGTCAGCGACTGGAAGAAGTGGG
>JBGARM010000094.1:0-9307 GCA_044230215.1 Thermoanaerobaculia bacterium
CGTCGGCGCCTCCTCGATTAGCGCTGGCTTCCCACACAAGCTGGAGGCCGAGCGGGTTGGCGACCGCGGCGATCAGGACCGGCACGGCGCCGAGCAGGACGTCCTGCCAGGGGGCCGCCTGGGCTTCGCCGAGGCTGACCAGGACGACGGCGTCGCCGGGCGGCAGGGCGAGACGCGCGACGACCTCCTCCCGGCGCCGGCGCGGCGCGCGCGCCACCGGCGGGACCGGCTCCCCGCCAGGCACCGGCAGACAGCAGGGTTCGAGCTGGAGGCGCAGGTCGGGTCGGGCAGAGTAGGCGGCCAGCCGCTCCACCCAAGCAGAGAACTGCGGCTCCATCGCCGCCAACGGCTCGTAGATCCAGTCCCAGGTAAAGTTCTCGACGAGCGCGCTGGGGAGCCCGGCAGCCCGCGCCACGGCGAGGCCGAACGGCGCGATGTCGGCGACCACGCAGGCGGCGCCCGAGGCGGCGACTGCGGCGGCGATCTCGGCGATCCGTCCGCCATCGGCGGCGCTCCAGAATCGCGCCAGCGCCGCCAGCGAGGCCGGCAGGTCCTCCTCCACCGGGCTGCGCTGGATCAGGCCGACATCGCAGGCGAGCTCGCGGCGGCGGCAGGCGACGGTGAGCGACTCGGCGAAGAACCACTCCGGCACCGACGTCCAGAGCTCGACCTCGACCTGCGGCAGGCGGCGGCCGAGCTCCTCGACGATCGCCGCGCTGCGCGCCGCGTGGCCGAAGCCGTGCGGCGTGACGAACCAGGCGATGCGGGTCCTCTCCTTCACGCCGGGAGTGTAGCCGCTGCGCAGGCTAGAGCTTCTCGCGAACTTGTGCCGACGAGGGGTGGCCGGACCGGCCACGCTGCGCGTGTCACCCATGGGAAGCGGGCCGGACAGGACCCCGGGCGGAGGCGTGCTTCGCTCGGGGCGCTTCTTGCGCTATCCTCCGGGGAAGCCGCGCCTCTTTGGAGGCCTTCGCCGGAACCGCCCCGACACGTATGACGGAGTCCCGCATGTCCGAGCTCGAGAACAGCCCCATCACGCCCGATTCGTCCGCCGCCCGGGAAACCGGCGTCGATACTGCCGCGCCCACCCTGGACGCCGCCCCGGCTTCGGCCGAGGCGAGCGCCGCCGAACCGCAGCCGACTGCCGCCGCAGCCGCGGACGGCGTCGCCGAAGCGCCCGCGGAAGCCGCGGCCGGAGAGCCGGCGGCCCAGGCCGCGGCGCCGCGAGCCAAGAAGGCGGGGGCGCGCCCCAAGGGTGAGAAGGGCGAACGCAAGCCGCGCGACAAGCGGCATCGCCCCGCCGGCAAGTCGGTCGACGAGTTCGTCGCGCCCACGCCGGAGGAGCTCGCCCTGGTGCCCTCCGAGATCGTCCAGACGGCGATCGCCAACCAGGCGTATGTCGAAGGCAAGGTCATCGGCTGGAACCAGGGCGGCTTCCACGTCGTCGTCGACGGCATCACCTCCTTCTGTCCGCGTTCGTCGATGGAACTGGGCGCTCCCAAGGAGCCGGCGCAGTATCTCGATCAGAGCTTCCTCTTCCGCGTCCTCAGGGTCGAAGAGAAGGGCCACCGACTGGTGGTCTCGCACGCCGCCGTGCTGCGCGACGAGCGCGCCCACAGGACCGCCGAGACGCGCGCCGCTCTCACCGTCGGCTCGACCGTCACCGGCAAGGTGATCTCGCTCACCGACTTCGGCGCCTTCGTCGATCTAGGCGGCATCGAAGGCCTGATCCACGTCTCGGAGTTGAAGCGCACGCGCGTCACCCACCCGAACGAAGTGCTCAAGGTCGGCGACGACGTCACCGCGAAGATCATCAAGCTGCCGAAAGGCGGCGACCGGGTCTCCCTGTCGATGAAGGCGCTCGAGCCCGATCCGTGGGAGGGTGTCGCGGCGCAGTTCCCGAACGGCGGCAAGTTCACCGGCAAGGTGATGCGCAAGTCCGAGTTCGGCTGGTTCGTCGAGCTTCAGCCGGGTGTCGAGGGGCTGCTGCACGTCTCGCAGCTCGCCCCCGGGATGAAGGCGGAGGACCCGAAGCTCGCCCCCGGCGAAACGCTCGAGGGCTGGGTGCGCGAGGTCGATATCGCGCGTCGGCGGATTTCGCTGGCGCTCCGCGAGACGCCGCAGGGCAACCCATGGGACGGCGTCGAGAGCAAGTACCCGGAAGGCGCCAAGGTCACCGGCACGGTCGAGAAGGTCGAGAAGTTCGGCGCCTTCATCTTGCTGGAGCCCGGCCTCACGGGCCTGCTGCCGGCCTCCGAGATGGGCCTGCCCAAGGGCGCCAACGTCGGCCGGACCTACGGCGTCGGCAAGAAGGTGACGCTGCAGGTCGCCCAGGTCGACGGCCGCAAGAAGCGCATCTCGCTGACCATCGAAGGCAAGACGCTCGAGGGCTCGAAGTCGGATTACCAGACTTTCCTCAAGCAGTCGAAGAAGGCGACCGGCATGGGCGCCCTCGCCGCCGCTCTGCAGCGCATCCAGCGCAGCGCCGACTGACCGACCTCGGCCTCGGAGGCGGATTTCCCCACCCCGGGCCCGCCGGCCCGGGGTGCTAGCATTTTCGCCGTCGTGACGGTCTCTTCGGGCAGCCCGGGCCCCTCCTCCGGAAGCGGGATCGACCCGCGGCTCAAGCGCCGCCTGCTCTCGGGCGCGGTGGAAGAGAACGTCCGTGCGATCCACAACCTGCCGCGCCGCAAGCTCTACCGGCGGCCCCCGGTCACCCGCCGCATCTTCTTCGCCCTGGCCGGCCTCGCCACGCTCGGGGCCGCCTCCTGGGCGATCTGGTTCCGGCCGTTCGCCAGTCCGGCGCCGCCAGTGCTCCTCGCCGAAGCGGCGCCTGCGCCGCCCATCGCCGTGCTTCATGGGTCGGCTTCGGTGGGCTCGCCGGCCGACGCCGTCGCGCTGGCGGGCGCTGCCGGCGCCATGGACGTCGGACCGGGAGCGGCGACGTTGCCCGACTTCGCGGCCGACGCCGTCCCGACCCGCCTGGCGGCGCGCCTCTTTCCGGTGGCGGTCCGCCGGATCGTCCTCGATCCCGGGCACGGCGGCACGGACGACGGCACCCGCACGCCGGTCGGCTTGACCGAGAAGGTCCTGACGCTCGACATCGCCCAGCGGTTGGCGCTCCTCCTCATGGGCGCCGGCTTCGAGGTCACGATGACCCGCGACGACGACGCCAAGCTCTACCTGCGCGATCGCGTCCGCTTCGCCAACCAGGCCCACGCCGACCTCTTCGTTTCGATCCATCTCAACTGGCTGAAGGACGGGCGCGCCAACCGCGGCATCGAGACCTACTATCTCGGGCCCTCCGACGATCCGTTCATCACCGAGCTGGCGAGCGCCGAGAACCGCGAGTCCGGCTATTCGCTCTCCGACGTGCGGCAGCTTCTCGACAGCATCTACAGCGATCTGCGCCAGCAGGAATCCCGGCGCCTGGCGGCGGCGGTGCAGCGCCGGCTGGTCGCGGCCGTGCGCGAGGTCAGCCACGAAGTCCGCGATCGCGGCGTGCGCTCCGCCCCCTTTCTCGTCCTCGTCGAGACCGAGATGCCGGCAATCCTCGCCGAGGTCGCCTCGCTGTCGAGCCCCGAGGAGGCGCGCCTGCTGGCGCAGGCCGACTATCGCGATCGCCTGGCACGCGCGCTTTTCGACGGAATTCGGACATACTCTTCAGCCACGGAGCAACTGGCTGGAAGATAGGGGAATCGATGAGCGCCAAAGAAAAGTACCTCTCCGTCGGAATCGACCTCGGAACCTCCCAGAGTGCGATCTCCACCTCGAACGGCGGCCGTTTCGTGGTCGACAGCTATGTCGGATGGCCAGTCGACATGGTCGCCCGCAAGGTAGTCAAGAAGTCGGTGCTGATCGGCGCCGAGGCGATCGAGAACCGCAGTCTCCTCGACCTCCATCGCCCGCTCGAGCAGGGGCTGATCAAGGAGGGCTCCGAGAAGGACATCGCCGCGGTCAAAGAGATCCTCGGCCATCTGATCGGCCTCGCGACAGCGGAAGGCGACGGCGGCGAGGAGAAGTCCGCGCGCGTGCGCGCCGTCGTCGGCGTGCCGGCCGAGACGCTGCGGGTCAACAAGCAGCAGCTGCGCCAGGTCATGAAGGGCATGGTCGATGGCCTGATCATCGTCTCGGAGCCGTTCGCGGTGGCCTACGGACTCGAGGCGCTGCTCCACACCCTGATCATCGACATCGGCGCCGGCACGACCGACTTCTGCGTCATGAAGGGCCACTATCCGACCGAAGAGGACCAACGCACACTGACCCGGGCGGGTGATTCGGTCGACGATCTCCTCGCCAAGTTGATCGCCGAGCGTCATCCGGGGATCCAGTTCTCGCAGCACATGGTGCGCGGCTGGAAGGAGCAGTTCGGCTTCGTCGGCGACCAGAAGGAGAAGGTCGTGGTCTCCGCCCCCTCCCAGGGCAAAGCGCAGAAAGTCGACATCACCGAGGAGATGCGCCTCGCCTGCGAGAGCCTGGTGGCGCCTTTCTCCGAGACCATGCTCGACCTGCTCGCGGCGGTCGAGCCCGAGTACCAGGAGAGGGTGCGCAAGAACGTCATCCTCTCCGGACGAGGTTCGCGCATTCGCGGCCTCGGCGCGGCGCTCGAGAAGAGCCTCGCCGAGGTCGGCGGCGGCAAGGTGACCATCGTCGAAGATCCGGTCTTCGCCGGGTCGAACGGCGGCCTGGCCATCGCGCTCGACGCCGACGAGTCGGACTGGGAAAAGCTTTCGGCATAAACTAGACCCTGCCCATGGAGTCCGAAGACAACGTCTCTGGCGAGTTCCAGCGCTCGACCCGCATGCCGCTCGACGCGGTCGTGCGCCTGCATTTTCAAGGCACGGTGGCCTATCAGAACGGCTTCGCCGCCAACGTCTCGGCGACCGGCATGTTCGCCAAGCATCCCGCGCCGCCGCCGCTCGGCACCCAGCTGGTGTTCGAGTTCAACCTCGGCGCCGAGCGCAAGCCCGTTCAGGGCGCCGGCGAGGTCGTCTGGGTCCGCGACAAGTACCTCGGCCCTGGCCAGCCGGCGGGGGTCGGCATCCGCTTCCTCCAGCTCGACAGCCAGAGCCGCGACCACATCGCCGAAGCGCTCTTCGAGTATCTCGAGCAGTCGCTGACCGAGGCCGGGGAGCTCCGCGCCGGAGGAAGACCGCGAGCCGCAAGATTTCGGCGACATCTACGGCGAGCCGACCGACGTCGCACCGCCAGCGCAGCCGGCGGTCCAGCCGTTCGACTTCGCGGCGCTCGAACGTCTCCCCGCGCCCTCGCCCGCTCCACTGGCGCCGCTCGCTTCACCGGCCTCGATGCCAGCGCCCACCGCGGCCGAAGGCAAACGGACGTTCTCCGTCTTCTCGCCGCTCGATGAAGCCGATCCCCAGACCGCCACCATCGTCCGCGAGGCCATGAAAGACGAGCCGCCGCTGCCGATGATGGCCGCTGCGGCCGCCGCGTCGAACGAGCGCGAGGGATCGCGCTCCTGGCTCGTGCTGCTCTTCGTCCTGGCGCTCGCCGCCGGCGGCGGATATCTCGCCTGGAAGCAGTGGGGCGCGAACTGGTTGGCGCAGCGCACCGCGACCGCCGACACGGCCGCCGCCACGGAGCCGGCGCCGGTGTCGCCGCCGGCGCGCCAGCCGGAGCCGCTCACCGCGGCGCCGGCACCGGGAACGACGCTCGCGGAGACGGTCGGCGTCGATCCGAACTCGACCTCCGCCGCCGCGGCGCCACCGCAGTCGGCGCCGGCGACCGCGCCACCGGACGAGCCGTCCGACGTCGGGGTGGCGCAACAGGAGAGCGCCGAAGCCACTGCCGCCGCACCCGCCAGCACCACTGCCGCGGCCGTCGAACCGGAGTCCGCCGCGGCCGCGCCACCGCGGCCGCCGGCAGCGTCCGTGACCGCCGCGTCCGCGGCTCCCGTCGCCCCGCCGCCAGCGGCGACTGCGGCGCGCGCCGAGCGCCTCACGGGCATTGCGTGGCGCGATTCGGGCGCGACGGCGGGGGAAACCGTTCTCGTCCTTTCGGGCGACGGCGCATTCGCCGTCGGCTCGTTCAGCTATTCGGAGATCGGCGGCGAGAACCCGCGCGTCCTGATCAAGCTCAAGGGAATGCAGAGCCCCTACCGCGGACCCGCTCCGCATGCCCCGCAAGCCGGCGGCGCGCTGGTGCGCGGGGTGCGCACCGGCTTCCACGTCACGCCAGGCGGCAACGAGATTCACGTCGTGGTCGATCTCGCCCGGGCGGGCGTGAAGGTCGTGAGTCTCGCTCCCGAAGCCGCCGGCCTGACCCTCTCTCTGGCCCCTTGAGTCCGCGGTCCCCGGCTAGAACACCGGCAGCGCCACGCCGGTCACCGCGCGCGCCATTGGCGAGGCGAGAAAGAGCATCGCGTCGGCGAGCGCCTGCGGATCGACCCAGGTGCGGGGATCGGCTTCCGGCATGGCGCGACGGTTGGCCGGGGTGTCGATCGTCCCGGGCAGCACGGCGTTCACCCGCACCCCATCCGCTCTCACTTCCGCCGCCAGGCTCTCGGTGAGCCGGACGACCGCGGTCTTGGCGATGCTGTAGGGCGCGGCGCCGGCGTCACCGCCCAGCGACGCCTTCGAGCCGACGTTGACGATCGAGCCTACGCCGCGATGGCGCATCCCCGGCACCACCGCCCGGCAGAGATGGAGCGCCGAGAGGAAATTCGCCTCCCAGAGCATCGTCCAGGTCGCATCGGGCGTCTCGGCGATCGTCTCGCCGCCGCGATAGGCGCCGGCGATGTTGAAGAGATGATCGATGTGACCGAAATGGGAGGCGATCGCCGCGACCGCGCGCTCTACGGCGAGAGTGTCGGCGAGATCGCAGGTGAAGAAAGCCAGCCGGGCATCGGCCGCAGCGTCACTCTCGGTCTCGGGCCAGAGGGCGGGCAAGCGTGCGATGTCCCGGTCGACGAGAGCGAGACTGGCACCGGCGGCGAACAGCCGGCGCGCCAGGACTCCGCCCAGCGCTCCAGAAGCTCCGGTGACCACCGCCACCCGGTCGGAAAAATCGAACATCCCGTTGCTCCATTCTGCCCGAAGGGCTCGGGCGCAAAGCCGTTTGCCGCCGGCTCGCGGCGTCCTACCTCGCGGCGGCGACCGGCAGTCGCACTTCTGTGCGGATCCAGCGCAGCACCAGGTCGGCGCCCGCTTCTCGCTTCTCGAACGCGAAGGTCAACTGATCGACCTCGCTCGCCGCTGCCAGCAGGGTCGGCTTGGCCTCGACCACCAGCACATCGGTCTTCGGCAGGTCCGCCGGGGTGAACTTCTCGGCCACCGGGTCGTAGTAGCCGGTGCCGTCGAGGCCGAGCAGGGAGTTGAAGTGGAACTTCCAGCTCTCGGCGCCCGGAGTCGTGAAGAGCGAGTAGGTGCCGGCGGGGAGTTTCTGCCCGCCGATCATCATGTCCTTGGTGAGGGTGATCTCCGTCGCCTCGTTGGCGCCGGTGCGCCAGATCTCGCCGTACGGCACCACGGCGCCGCTCTCCTTGGTGCCGAAGATGTTGTCGCGGTCGCGCTTGTACGGCTGGCCGTAGGTGACCTTGACGTAGGCGTCGCCGACCATCGTCCGCGCCATACCCAGGGGGCTCTTGCGCCGCGACGGGTGGAGGTCCTGGGCGGCGAGAAAGCTCGGCGCGAGCGTCGAAACGGCGGCGGCGATGGCGGCAGCGGCGACGATGATGCGGTGGCGTCGGGTCATCATGCACTCTCCTCGGTTCGATGCTGACGATAGTCCGGCGGTTTCGCTCCGCCGCGGCCGGCGACTCTATCAACGCCGTCGGGCGGCGGCGGAATCAGCTCGCCGACCGGGTCTTCCTGGCCTGCCTCGCCAGCTGCCCGGGGCCCCAGACGGGCAGCCAGAGGACGGCCAGGTCGCTGCCGCAGCGCGCGACGACGAGCAGGACGGCGGCCACCGCGCGCGCCCCCCCTTCATCCAGGAGATTGTCGGCGATGCCGGCCAGGACGATGCCGAAGAAGGAGAGCACCAGCACGCCGAAGAAGAAGAACGCAGCCTGCAGCAATCCCGCCGAAGCGAACGTGCGCCGGGCCTTGCGCGCCGCGTGCAGATCGAAGGCGAACTCGCCGAGCAGGAAAGCGAGATAGAGCACGGCCCCCCAGCCCGGCCAGGCGAGAAGGCCGCTCCAGCCCTGCGCGAAGGCGTCGCCGTGCGCCGAGCTTTCGAGCTCCTGGCCGGTAAAGGCGAACGCGGCAAGGGTGACGGCGAGCCAGAAGAGCTGAAACCCGAACGAGGTTCTGCGGTGAAGATCCGCGTCGAGCTTCGGGCCCTTGCTCCAGCGGTCGCCGAGCACGGCGAGACGCACGACGAGAAAGAACTCGGCGAAGAAGAAGGCGGCGAGCCAGCCGGCGGACCAGTCGAGCACCAGCACGCCGTGCAGCAGGTAGGCGGCGCGGGCGAGCGGCCCCGCGCTGCGCGGCAGCAGAACCCGCGGATCCGCCTCCGGCTGGAGCGCGAGATAGGCCTCGAACGAAGCGGTCGAGCCTCGGTCCTGGCGCTTCCGGTGTTTTTCGGCCACGTCGCGGCTCAAGGGGCGGAGCCTACCAACTCGGCCCATCGGACGCTCCGGCGCCAACGCGCGACCGCGTCATGAGCAGATCGCGCTGCGGATCGCTGCCGACGAGGAAAACGTGGCTGCCGACGACCGCGAAGCCGCACTTGCGATAGAAGGCGATGCCGCGCGGGTTCTCCTCCCATACGCCGAGCCAGACGACATCGGCATTCCGCCCAGCGGCAAAATCGAGGGCGGTCGCCATGAGCCGCTGCGCGAGGCCTGTGCCGTGCCAGGGGGCGTCCACGTAGAAGCGCCGGATCTCGACCGGACGCGCGCCGACGACGCCCGCCGGCGGCGCCTCCCAGGCGAGCTGGAGATACGCCGAGAGCCCCGCCGCGTTCTCGGCGACGTAGGTTGCTACCCCGGTCGAGAGGATTTCGCCGCGCTGGATCGCCTCGCCGTAGCTCGCCGCGCAATGGAGCGCCAGATCCTCGGGCCGGTTGCGCGCCCCGAAGGCGTCGACGAAGGTGCGCTCGGCGAGCGCCGCGAGGTCGCGGCCCTCGAACTCGATCCGGCCGCCGCTCGGGCGGTCGAGGGCTCCGAGCCGCTGCAGCAGGGTCGACTTGCCCGAGCCCGACGGGCCGACCACGACGACGAACTCGCCGGCGCCGATCTCGAGCGTCAGCCCGTCCAGCGCCCTGACGCTGGTCCGCTCGCTCCCGAAGACCTTGACCAGGTGGTCGAGGCGGTAGAGGGGCGGCCCGCCCCCAATCTCATTGCCGT
>JBGARM010000095.1:0-9299 GCA_044230215.1 Thermoanaerobaculia bacterium
TCGCCCGCTCGACCGTCGGCGCGAGCTCGAGCAGCACGTCGCGCAGGCTCGAAGCGGCGTAGACCTGGAGCTCCGGCGGACCGCTGGAGGGCGCCGGCGAGCAGCCGCCCAGGAAGAGGACGAGGCCACCGGCGAGCGCGCCGAGGCGGCCCGCCCGGATCATGCGGGACTCGCCCCCGCGCGCAGCAACAGCGGCGTTCCCGATGGATCGCGGACGGCGACCGTCGCATCGCCGCGCTCGACGACGTGCCCGTGGCGCTCGAGACTCGCCGCGGCCGACTCCAGGACGGAGGGATCCGGCAGCTCGAGCGTCCATTCGAGCAGTTGCGCCTCGTCCGGTGCCGGTGCCTTGGCGCCCCTGCCGGCCCAGATGTTGGTGCCCAGGTGGTGGTGGTAGCCGCCGGCGGCGAGGAAGAGAGCGCCCGGATAGTCCCAGACCGTGCGATCTAAGCCGAGTCCCGTGGAATAGAACTCCGCGGCGGCCGCGAGATCGCCGACGTGCAGATGAACGTGGCCCATGACAGTGCCGGGGGGCATCCCCCGCCAGGTCGCCTCTCCGGCTGCCGCGAGGAGGCCCGCGACATCGACCGGATCGGTGGCCATCTTGAGCTCGCGCCCGACCCGCCGCCATGCACTGCGCGGCCGGTCGGCGTAGACCTCGATCCCCAGATTGTCGGGATCCTGGAGATAGAAGGCCTCGCTCACCAGATGGTCGCCGGCGCCGGCGCGAACCCCGATCTCGCCGAGATGGCGCACGAAGCTGCCGAGCGTCGGCCGGTCGGGGAGCAGGATCGCGAAATGGAAGAGCCCGGTACGCCCGCGGCCGGGCGCCGGCCGCGCGCCGCGGCGTTCGCGCAGCGCGACCAGCGGCCGCGCCTCCTGGCCCGCGGCCGGCGCGGTGCCGAGCAGGGCGCGTGCCGGCTCGCGCTCGAGCCGCGCGAGTCCCAGGACCTCTTCGTAGTAGGCGAGCGAACGCTCCAGGTCCGCGACCTGCAGCCGCACGGGCCCGAGCCGCGTGCCCTCGGGCAGGCGGAAACCGGCCGGCGGGAGGCCGTAGCTTCCGGGGGTGGCCGGCTCGCTATCGGAAGCACCGCCGAAGATCTCCTGCTCTGAGGTTCCCATAGTCTCCGCGCTCATCTTAGTCGCAAAGAAACGGCAAACGCTGGACGCGCCGGTGAAGGCCGCGCCCAGGAGGATACTGACCCGGTTGCCGTTCTACAGTTCGCGCCCGGCTGGAAGGCCGGGCGAGGGAAGGTCGCTTACGAGATGCGCCGGACGTTCGCCGACGCCGGGCCCTTGGGGCCCTGGACGATGTCGAACTCGACTGCCTCGCCGTCGTTGAGGCTCTTGTAGCCCTCGCCGGCGATCGCCGAATGGTGGACGAAACAGTCCTTCTCGCCATCTTCACGGGTGATGAAGCCGAAGCCCTTCTCGGCGTTGAACCACTTCACGGTGCCCTTCATTGGTCTTGTCCTTGGGTCTACGCCCACCGAACCGCGAATCGGGCCCGGCCTGGCGTTGAAGTTTGGAAAGGTTCCGGCGCGCGACTCGAGCGCAGCCACGGTACCCTTCTCCATCCCCACAATGGCACGAATACGCGCCGGGCGATAGTCACCTAGGACGAACGGCCCGAAAGGCGGGCGGCGCAGGACCTGCGCGTCTCGACGGTCAGCGCGTCGTCGGCGCCGAGCGCCCGCTCGCGGATGGCGAGCGCGCGGGCGCAGAAGTCCTGGCTCTCCTCGCGCCGCCCGAGGGCGACGAGACAGTCGGCGAGCGACAGGAGCGCATGCGCGAGCCGCGGGTGCTCGGGCCCGAGGGTGCTCTCGAAGAAGGCCACCGTCGCGCGCAGGATCGGCTCGGCACGCGCCGGCTCGCCGCGACGCAGGTACAGGTCGGCGAGCGTCAGGTGCGCCGTGCCGATCCGCGGATGGTCGGGCCGCAGGTTCTTCTCCCAGATCGCTGTCGCGCGCAGGATCGCGGCCTCGGCCTCGGCGAAACGCCCGAGCTCGACGTAGACGCTCGACAGGTTGAGCAGCGACTGCCCGACCGAAGAGCTGCCGGGACCGAGCACCTTCTCGCGGATTGCCAGAGCCCGGCGGTGAACCGCCAGGCTCTCGTCGTAGCGCTTGAGCTGGAAGAGCGCGATGCCGAGACCGTTGGCGGTCGTCGCGACCTGAAGATGGTCGGGGCCGAGATTCGCCTCGCGGATGGCGAGCGCGCGCCGGAAGAGCGGCTCCGCTGCGGCGTTGTCGCCGCGGTCGAGGTGCGAGACGCCGAGGTCGTCCAGGCTCGCGGCCACGGGCAGGGCGTTCGGCCCCAGCTCGCGCTCGCGCAGCGCGAGGCCGCGCTCGATCACCGGCTCGGCCTCGGCGTAGCGTCCCTGGATCTCCAGCACCGACCCCAGGTTGTCGAGCACGTCGGCGACCGCCAGCGGCTCCTGCTCGAGCGACCGCTCGCGGATGGCGAGGGCACGGCGCAGGACGCTCTCGGCTTCCGGGTAGTTGCCGCGGATCCACAGCAGATCGCCGAGATGATCGAGACTCGCGCCGACCTCCGGGTGATTCGGGCCGAGGCTCGCCTCGCGCAGCGCGAGCGCTTCGCGCAGCGCCCGTTCGGCGACCTCGTTCAACTCGAGCTGCTGATAGACGCGGCCGATGGTGTCGAGCAGACGGGCGCGCGCCAGCGGCTGCTCGCCCAGGCTGGCGCGGATCTTGTCGGCGCCGCGGTCGAGCAGCTCGCGCGCGGTGATCGTCTCGCCCCGGGAGGTCCCCGGCTCGTTGACCTCGAACAGGTCGACCAGGAACTCGACGACCTCTGCCGTTTCGCCCTGCGCCTGACGCGCGAGAGCCGCCTCGCGGTTCGCGCGCCGCGCCTCCAGGGTGCGCGCCGCCACGCCGCCGGCGAGCGCCAGGATGACGACGCCGGTCGCCAGCAGCGCGGCGCGGTAGCGGCGAGCGAAGCGGGAGAGGGCATAGAGGCGTCCGGGCGGACCGGCGTGGACCGGCTCGAAGCGGCGGTGGCGCTCGATGTCACCCGCCAGCTCGGCGGCCGAGTCGTAACGCAGCTCGCGCTGCCGGGCCGTCGCCTTGAGCGTGATCCAGGAGAGGTCGCCGCGCAGCGCGCGGGCCACCACTGCGGCGCTCGTCCCGCGCAGGCCGGCGCGCGCACCGGCCTCGTCGGCGCGCAGCAGGCGCCAGCGCGCGGCGGGCGACGGCACTTCGCCCTCGGTCACCTGCCGCAGGATCTGCAGCACGCTCTCGCCGGAGCGCCCGAACGGACGCTCGCCGACGAGCAGCTCGAAGAGCAGCACGCCCAGCGCATAGACATCGGACCGGGTATCCGGGTCGGCGGCGTCTGCCGCGGTGGAGGCGGCGATCGCCTCCGGACTCAGGTAGGAAGGTGTCCCGACGACGACGCCGAAGACCGTCTCCAGCCCGCCGGCCGTCCCGGCGTCGAGCGCCTTCGCGACCCCGAAGTCGATGATCTTGGGCACCGGACGACCCTGGTCGGTGGCGACCAGGATGTTCGCCGGCTTGATGTCACGGTGCAGGATTCCCTTCTGGTGAGCGTGGTGGATGCCGCGGCAGACTTCGACGAACAGGTCGAGTCGTTGATCGATCGTCAGGCGCTCACGATCGCAGTAGTCGGTGATCGGCTCGCCCGGGACGTGCTCCATGGCGAAGAACGGCTGCCCGTCCTCCGTATCCCCCGCCTCGTACACCTGGGCGATGCACGGATGGCTCATCCGCGCGAGAGCCTGCCGCTCGGCCTCGAAGCGATGGGTGAACTGCTTGTCGAGGCGCGAGGCGCGAATCACCTTGATCGCGACCTGGCGATGGATCGGCTCGGTCTGCTCGCCGAGATAGACGGTCCCCATGCCGCCCTGGCCGAGGACCTCGAGGATCCGGTAGCGCCCGATGCGCTCGGGGTGAGCGGGCGCTTCCTCGGCCGCCGATCCCGGGCGCAGGTACTCGCCGACGTCGGTCGGCTCGGAAGGCGACCCGGGCCGGTCGGGTGGCGACGTCATCGGGGACTTCGACCGCACTGCCGCATGGCAGCAGCATTCTAGCCACAGGCCGCGAATCCGGAGGCGCAGCCGATAATCTAGGGAGCTACCGCCGACCAGGCAGAGCCATCACCGCTGGCGAATCCATCGACGAAGATATAGCGCGTCGGCGGGCACAGGACCGAGCCGTAGTTGGCCGCCGTGAGCCCGCCGGTCTCCGAAGCCCGGATCGCGTAGGCGTACTGCAGGCCGTGGCCGGGAACTCCGCCGGCTCCCGGCGCGCCGCAGGCGACGCGGAGGCCCGGCGCGTAGAGACCCGAGGGGACGAACATGGCGGTCTGGAAGAAGCCCTCGAAGGCCGCCCGCAATCGGCCGTCGAGCTCGATCGTCATGCCGACGATGTACTGCGGCGCCGTCGCCGCGACATAAAGATAGTTCCACTCGACGTAGCAGGCCTGGCCCAACTCCTGCGGCCGATAGCAGGTGGCCGTCGGGCTGTCGATGAAGGAGATGGTCGGCGCCTCTCCGGCGACTTCGCGGTCGCGAATCGGCCGCATGCCGGAATAGGCCGTCGGCGCCTGCTCCGCCCCGCCAGCGGGCGGGGCTCCCCCCCAGGCGAATCCCAGGGCCAGAACGGCGAGAGCGCTGAGCGGCCGCCTGCAGCCAGCTGACGGGAATGGCATCGGATCGACCTCGTCCCGCTGGCCTAAGGCGCAAACGGCGGGCAGAGAACCGTGCCGTAATTCGCGGCGGCAAGGTTGGCCGAGTCTCTGGCGCGGATCGTCCAGGCGTAGGCATTGCCGCGATTGGGGTCGCCCCCCGCTCCGGCGGCGCCGCAGGCGACGCGGAATCCCCGATCGTGCATGTTGTAGGGCGCGTACATGGAGGTCTGGAAGAACCCCTGGTACCGCGCCACTTTGCCGATGACGTTGATCGTCGCTTCCATGCAGATCATGTAGTTGGGGTTGGCGTCGACCGACAGGTAGTACCAGTTGATCCAGCACACGTCGACAGCGGGATCGGGCTGGTAGCAGACGGTCGTGGGAGAGTCGATGAAGCCGATCTGGGGGGCATTCGAGCCCTGGCTGCGGACGCGCATCTCCGATTCCCGCCGCGCGCCGGCGTGCTCCTCGAACGCGATTCCCGCGGCAGAGCCGGCCGCGGGCGGGTCACAGGGATCCTGGGCTCCGGCGAGGCACGGCACTGCGAAGGCGCCGAGCACCAGCGCAAGACCGAGACGCCAGGGACGAAACGCTGAGTCCTGCATGAATTCCTCCTCTGGCGCCGCATCACGGCGCCTGTCATTGAGTCCAACGGTACCGGAGGGAAAACGCGGACATCGCGAGCCGGCCGGCCCGCAGTCAGCGCTTGCCGGCGATCGCCCTTTCGATCTCGGCGATCTCGCGCGGCGCGGCGCAGGACAGACACTCGCCGCCCGTCTCGGTGATCAGGATCTCGTCCTCGATGCGCACGCCGATGTTCCACCAGCGCTTGTCCTCGGTCGAGCCCTCGGGAATGTAGATGCCGGGCTCGACGGTGAAGACCATCCCCGGCCGGAGCAGGGTGTTCGCGCTGCGATAGCGCTCCTGCCAGGGAATGCCTTCGGGGAAGCCGTAGCTGCCCGGGTCGTGGACATTGAGACCGATCCAGTGCCCCGCACCGTGGGGATAGAACTTGCGCTGCGCGCCCTTCTCGATGAGCTCGTCGCGGTTGCCGGTCAGGAGGCCGAGCCGGAGGAGGCCGTCGACGACGACGCCGATGGTGATCTCGTTCATCGTCTTGTAGGGGATGCCCGGCTTCACGGCGGCGATCGCCGCCTTCTGCGCCGCGAGCACGATGTCGTAGATCGCCCGCTGGTCGGCGGAGAACTTCCCGGAAACCGGGTAGCTCCGGGTCACGTCGGCGGCATACATGCCGTACTCGCAGGCAGTGTCGTTGACGATCATGCCGCCGTCGTCCATCCGCTTGTCGGCGGGCTCGTAGTGCAGGATCACCGAGTTCCTGCCGGAACCGACGATCGGCGGATAGGACATCCGCGCGGCGCCGCCGTGCAGACAGGTCGCGACCATAGCCGCCTTGACATCGGATTCGTTGCGGCCCGGCCGCACCTCGGCGAGGGCGGCGACATGCGCCTCGGCCGAGAGTTGGGCGGCGCGCCGCATCAACGCGAGCTCGGTCGCGTCCTTGATCAGGCGCAGCTCGTGGACGATCGGCCCGGCCTCGGCCGCCGGCCGCGGCGCCTTGGCGTTCGCATTCGGCCGGTTCCAGGCGGCGAGCAGGCGGTCGCGGAACGGCTCGTCGCCGCTGTCGAGGTAGAAGAGCGCGTTCGCCCCGACGGCAAGCTCGGGGAACTTCTTGTCGAAGTCGTCGCTGACGAAGGCGGCCTCGGCGCCGAACTCCGCCTTCGCGCCCTCGACGCCGGCGCGATAGCCGGTCCAGGTCTCCTTCTCCGGGTCGCGCGGCGCGACGAAGAGGATGTAACGCTCCCCCTCCGCCGCCCCGGGCCGAAAGACCGCGACCGCGTTCGGTTCGGCGAAGCCGGTCAGGTACCAGAAATCCGAGCTCTGCCGGTAGGGATCCGGCGAGGTCTCGACCGAGGTCTCGGGCGCCGTGCGCACGACGGCGATCGAGTCCGCCGGCAGCTGCTGGACGAAGGCGGCGCGATGGGCGGCGAAGAACGCCGGGGTCGGGGCCGGCGCCGGCGCTGCCGCGAGCGCGGCGCCCGTGGCGGCGAGGAGCATCGTGAGGGCGATTCGGGTCGGCAGCAGGAGCTTGCGCATGGGGGGGCAATCTATCAACACGCGCCGAACCGCATGCTAGCCTTCCCTCCGGACCGGGCGGGACCCCTCCCTGCACGGCCCGACCTCCGATGCTCTGGACCGTCGCCGCGCTGGTCGCGCTCGTCAACATTCCCTTCGGCTACTGGCGCGAAGGCGTCCGCAAGTTCAGCCCCGCCTGGTTCTTTGCTGTCCATCTACCCGTGCCGATCGCCATCGCTCTGCGCTTCGCTTCCGGCCTCGGCTTCCGCTGGGTCACGCTGCCGCTCTTCGTCGCCGCCTTTTTCGGCGGCCAATGGCTGGGCGGGCGCCTTCGCCGCCGACGCGCGCTGCGTGCCTCGCATGCGCTCGCCGACGGGCTCCCGGAAGCGGATGGGAGCGCTCCCCACTCGCCCCCCTGACGCCGGAGATCCGGCGAGGGGGGCGACCTTCGGCGCTGACTAGACCAGGTCGTGGTCGAGCGCGTAGCTGACGATCTCCGCCCGACTCACGACACCCAGCTTGTCCAGCAGATTGGCGCGATGGTTCTCCACCGTGCGCACGGAGAGGCCGAGCAATCCGGCGGCCTGCCGATTCGTGTTGCCCTTGGCCAGCAGCCGCAGCACGTCGGTTTCGCGCGGCGTCAGCGCCTCCGGCGGCACATTCCAGGCCGCACGCGCCGGGGCCGCGCGGCGAGGAGCACCGGACGGAGTGGGCTGGAGAGAGATCTCGCCGCCATAGGCGGCGCGGATCGCCGCCAGGATCTCGAGATCCTTGTCGGATTCGATCATGAAGAGGAACGCTCCCTTGCGCGCGCTCTGGGCCGCGCTCGAGCTCCATGCCCTTGCCGTGGTGGATCGAGTCGGTGTCTGATTCAGAACCGCGTTGGACGCTGCCATATTCGCCTCCGTTGCAGGAAAGTGGTCCGTTGGCGCCTGTAGCTCGCGCGCAGCCGGGATTTGCACCCGGCATGCCACAACCGGTGCCAGCCGGCGACGCCTTTGCGCAAAGGGTCTGGCGAGCAGGGGCTGAAAATGCCCGCGCTTCGACGACCCGAAGCGCGGCAATTTGTACATTGACGCTCGAGGCGGGCCACCCGGAAGGAGCGCGGAAGATTGCACAAATTGCCGCGAAACACCCCTTCTTGGCCAGCCGGAGACCGCTGCCTGGCGCGATCCGGCGGTGGCACGAACGTTGCCGTGGAGTCACTCGCTGCACAGCACCGGAGTTGCGTCGGGCAAGCGAGCCCGCCGCCGAGTCGCGGAGGGAACAACGCATGGCGTCGCGGAAGATCCAGACAGCGAACGAACCGAGCTGCCCGCGTGCCACTCAGGTTCCTGGGTGCGATTAGGATGGGCCCATGCCCCTGCTCCTGATCGTTGACGACGATCCCGATTCCCTCGCCGCGCTCACCGAGCTGGTGGAGAGCGAGGGCTTCGAAACTGCCGTCGCCGAGAACCTCGCCAGCGCCCGCGTCGTTCTCGCGAATCGTCGCCCCGACGCAGTTCTCGTCGATTACAACCTTCCGGACGGTCCCGGGATCGAGCTCGCCGCAGACTGTGCGGAGAGTGGCATCGACTTCGTGCTGGTGACCGGGGAGGGCACCCTCGACACTGCGATTCTGGCGCTGCGCGCCGGCGCCTCCGACATCCTGACCAAGCCCGTCGACGTGGCCCGCCTCAAGCTCCTGCTGACGACGATCGCCCGCTCGGGATCCTACCGCCGCGAGATTTCGAACCTGCGCTCGACGCTGCGCGAGCTCGGCCATTTCGGATCGATGGTCGGCGCCTCGAGCGCCATGAAGCTGGTCTACGACCGCGTCTCGCGCGTCGCGCCCACCGACGCGACCGTGCTCATCACCGGCGAGAGCGGAACCGGCAAGGAGCTCGTCGCGGAGTCACTCCATCGACTCTCGCGGCGCGCCCATCGCCCCTACATCGCCATCAACTGCGGGGCGATCGCCGCCAACCTGATCGAGAGCGAGCTGTTCGGCCACGAACGCGGCGCGTTCACCGGCGCCGATCGCCAGCGCAAGGGCGTCTTCGAGCGTGCCCACCAGGGCACCCTGTTCCTCGACGAGGTGAGCGAGATGCCGCTCGAGCTGCAAGTGAAGCTCCTGCGGGTTCTCGAGAGCGGCGAGTACACCCGTGTCGGCGGCGAGCGCGCGCAGACGGCCGAGGTTCGCATCATCGCGGCGTCGAATCGCGACCTCGAGGCTTTCGTCGCCGAAGGGCGATTCCGTGCCGACCTGCTCTATCGCCTGCGCGTGGTGCCGATCTGCCGCCGCTGCGCGACCGCGACGACGACATCGCCCTGCTGGCGCAGCACTTCCTCGCCGGATTCAACGCCGTCGAAGGGCGCTCCAAGGAGTTCTCTCCCGAAGCACTTGCCGCCTTGCGCGCCTACTCTTACCCGGGCAACGTGCGCGAGCTCCGCAACGCCATCGAACAGGCCCACATCCTCGCCGAGGAGCAGATCGACGTTGCCCACCTGCCGACAGGAATAGCTGCCGGCCGCGGGCTGCCAACGAACGCCGC
>JBGARM010000096.1:0-9296 GCA_044230215.1 Thermoanaerobaculia bacterium
CAAATGGTCGACGGTCACCCCGGCGACGGTCTTCGACCTGATGGCCGAGGAGATTTCGACTTTCGGTGGCCTGCGCTACAACGACATCGCCGCCGAGGGCACCCGGCTCGCGGGAGTTCCCGAAGCGGCCTCGACCGGAGCACGAGCGTGACGTCGGCGGTCTTCACTCCGGCCGTGATCGCCGCCCTCGCCATGACCGGCCTGTGGCTCGTCGCGCTGATCAGCGTCACGCCCGTCCTGCTCTGGCTGGAGCGCCGGGCGCCGGCCTTCATGCAGGATCGACTCGGGCCGAATCGCCTGGGCCCCCTCGGGCTCTTCCAGGCGATTGCCGATGTGCTCAAGTTCATCTTCAAGGAAGACTTGAACCCCGCCGGCGCCGACAAGGTCCTTTTCATCCTCGCCCCGACGATAGGGTTCGTCGCCTCCCTGCTGACCTATCTCGTTCTCCCGTTCGGGCCCGAAGTCACCGTTGCCGGGCACACCTTCCCGCTGGTCGTGATCGATACCGACGCCGGAATGCTGATGTTCCTTGCGCTCGCGAGCCTCGGGGTCTACGGTCTCGTTCTGGCCGGCTACAGCTCGAACAACAAATGGTCCCTGATGGGCGGAATCCGGGCTTCCGCCCAGATGGTCAGCTATGAGCTGGCGCTGACGGTCGCGGTCCTCGCGGCGCTCATCCCGGCCGGCTCGCTGAACCTGTCGCGGGTCGTGGACCACCAGATTGCCGGCACCGTCCTCGGCTTCCTGCCGGCCTGGAACGTCTTCACCCAGCCGATCGGCTTTCTGGTGTTCCTCGTCGCCGCCTTCGCCGAGACCAACCGGACGCCTTTCGACCTGCCGGAAGCGGAGTCGGAGCTCGTCGCCGGGTATCACACCGAGTATGGCGGCCTGCGCATGGCGCTCTTCTACATGGGCGAGTACCAGTCGATGGCCATTCTCTCGGCCCTCGGATCCACGCTGTTCTTCGGCGGCTGGTCGCTGCCCGGTGTCGACGCCGCCGCTGCCGGCGCCTGGATCGCCGGTCTTCCTCTCATCGGGCCGCTGCTCGGCCCCGGGCTCGGAACGGCGCTCTTCGGCTTCTCGGTGCTGGGCGCGAAGACCTATTTCGCCCTCTTCTGCTTCATCTGGGTGCGCTGGACCTTCCCGCGCTTTCGCTACGACCAGCTGATGCGACTCGGATGGAAGGTCCTCCTGCCGCTCGCACTGCTCAACTTCGTCATCGTGGCCGCGCTCGCCGTCGCCGGAAAGATCTGACGATGCTGCTGACCGTCTTCGCTCTCCTGGCCTGTCTGGCGATCGTCTCGGCGATCGTCGTGGTGTTGCACCGCAATCCGGTCGTCTCGACCATGAGTCTCGTGGTGACCCTCGTAGCCACCGCCGGACTCTTCATTCTCCTGGGCTCGCCGTTCCTGGCCGCTCTCCAGATCCTCCTCTATACCGGCGCGATCCTCGTCCTCTTCCTGTTCGTCATCATGCTGCTCAACGTGCAGCGCGAGCGCACGACCGTGACCCGGCTGAACGGGATGCTCATCGGCGCCGGGATCTGCGCCCTGGTCTTCGCCGGGGCCCTGGCGAGGCTCTTCTGGAACGCCTACTCCGAGGCCGCGCTCCAGCCCCTGACGCCGGAGTCGGTATCGCTCGCCGCAGTCGCGCGCGACCTCTTCGGGACCTACCTCCTGCCGTTCGAGATGATCGGCCTGCTGCTTCTGGTGGCCGTCGTCGCCGCGAGCTGGGTGGCGCAGAAGGCGGTCCCGGGGGATCCCGCGGACGCCGCCTCGGCGACCGAAGCAGCGGAACCGGGAGAACCGCGATGACGATCCCGATCGCCTGGTATCTGATTCTCGCGGCAGTGCTGTTCTGCATCGGCGCCTTCGGCGCCCTCACCCGGCGCAGCGGCATCGCGATCTTCCTCTCGATCGAGCTCATGTTGAACGCCGCGAACCTGACGCTCGTCGCCTACTCGCGCATTCACGGCGACTCCGCCGGACAGATGTTCGTCTTCTTCGCGCTGGCCGTGGCCGCGGCCGAGGCCGCCGTGGGACTGGGGCTTTTCATCAGCATCTACCGCTTGCGGCACACGATCGACGTCAATCGCCTGAATCGACTCCGATGGTGAGACGATGAGAGCCCTCGACTATCTCTGGCTGATTCCGGCGCTGCCATTTCTCGGAGCCGCCGTCAACGGGCTCCTGGTCAGGAACCGTCACAAGTCGCTCGCCACGGCGATCGGCGTCGGCGCGCCCGGCCTGTCGCTGCTCGTCGCGCTCGCCTGCCTGGCGGAGTTCCTCGGCCGTCCGGGTTACGCCGCCTACGAGCAGCTCCTCTACCCCTGGACCGCCGGCGCGCTGAAGATCGACATTGCCTTCCTGCTCGATCCTCTCTCGGCGGTCATGCTCTTCGTCGTCACGTTCGTCGGCTTCCTGATCCATGTCTACTCGGTCGGGTACATGGCCCACGAGGAAGGATACCGGCGCTACTTCTCCTACCTGAATCTCTTCATGGGCGCCATGTTGCTCCTCGTTCTCGGGGACAACTACCTCGTGATGTTCGTCGGCTGGGAGGGCGTGGGCCTGTGCTCCTACCTCCTCATCGGCTTCTACTTCGACCAGGACTTCCCGCCGCAGGCCGGGCGCAAGGCCTTCATCGTCAATCGCATCGGCGACTTCGCCTTCCTTCTCGGGCTGTTCGCCATCTTCAGCCAGTTCGGGACGCTCAATTTCAAGGGCGTCAATGCCGCGATCCTCGCCGATATCGGCGCGCTCGAAGCGCCCTTCGCGCTCGGCCTGTCGCTCGCGGGCTTCATCGCGCTCTTCCTCTTCATCGGCGCGATGGGCAAGAGCGCCCAGATCCCGCTCTACGTCTGGCTGCCGGATGCGATGGCCGGTCCCACTCCGGTTTCGGCGCTGATCCACGCCGCCACCATGGTGACCGCCGGCGTCTATATGGTCGTCCGGACGAATCTCATCTATCAGCTGGCGCCTTCGATCTCGCTGTTCGTCGCCATCGTCGGCGCGGCCACCGCGATCTTCGCCGCCACGATCGGAATCGCGCAGAACGACATCAAGAAGGTGCTGGCGTATTCGACCGTCTCGCAGCTCGGTTACATGTTCCTGGCCGCGGGCGCCGGCGCCTACGTCGCCGCCATCTTCCATCTCGCAACGCACGCCTTCTTCAAGGCTCTGCTCTTCCTCGGCTCCGGCTCGGTGATCCACGCCATGGGCGGCGAGCAGGACATGCGCAAGATGGGCGGCCTGCGGAAGCAACTGCCGTGGACCTACCGGACGTTCCTCGTCGGCACGCTCGCCATCTCCGGCGTGCCGCTCCTCGCCGGGTTCTTCAGCAAGGACGCCATCCTCGGCGCCGCCTTCGAGAAGTCGCCCGTGCTGTGGATCGTCGGTATCGCCACTGCGGCGCTCACCGCCTGCTACATGTTGCGCCTTCTCTTCCTCACCTTCTTCGGCAAGTTCCGCGGCACGCACGAGCAGGAGCATCACCTCCACGAATCCCCCGCCGTGATGGTCGTGCCGCTGGTCGTCCTCGCCGTCGGCGCGGCGCTCGCCGGCTACGCCGGCAAGATTCCTTTCACCCACTTCGACTGGCTGGGTGGCTTCCTCGCCTCGGTGATCGTCGCCATCCCCGGGCACGAGGGACACGGCGGGCATCACGAGCTCGGCCTCGAAGCCCTGCTCGTCGGCGCCTCGATCGCCGCCGCGGCAACCGGACTCCTGCTCGCCTGGCGGCTCTGGGGAGGCAATCGCGGAACCAGCGCCGACGAAGCGCTGGCGCGTCGCGCCCCGCGGATCTACCGGCTGGTGGAGAACAAGTACTTCGTCGACGAAGCCTACAATCGGCTGGTGGTCCGTCCGCTGCGCGCGACCGCGCGATTCTGCTGGAAGGTCATCGACTCGGTCTTCATCGACGGCGGCCTGCATGTCCTGGCCTTCATCACCGAGCTGGCGGGTGACCTCGGACGCTTCTCCACCACCGGCAACGTCCGCCAGTACGCTCTCTACTTCTTTGCCGGAGTGCTCGCCCTCTTCTGGTGGATGATCTTCTGATGACGCAACAGCTCCTCGACCTGCTCCTCGGCGACACGATCACCCGGTTCGTGTTCTTCCCGAGCATCGCGGCGCTGCCGCTGCTCTTCCTCGGCCGGGCCAGCGCGCGCACGGTGAAGATCTACGCCCTGGTCGTCTCCCTCGTCGAATTCGCGCTGATCGCGACCTTCGCCGTCTCTCACTGGGGCGCCGGCACGATGGTGGCGCGCGACGCCACCATGAGCTGGCTGGATTTCGGCTCGCTGCGCGTGCTCTACGAGGTCGGCGTCGACGGCATCTCGCTGCCTCTCGTCCTGCTCACCGGCCTCCTGCTGCCTTTGGTCCTCCTCGGATCCTGGCAGGGCATCACCAAGCATTGGACCGGATTTGCCGCCTCGATGCTGCTGCTGACGACGGGCATGCTCGGCGCGCTCGTCGCCCTCGACCTGCTGGTCTTCTACGTTTTCTGGGAAGTGATGCTGATCCCGATGTACCTCATCATCGGCATCTGGGGCGGCGACCGGCGGGTCTACGCGGCGGTGAAGTTCTTCCTCTTCACCATGGCGGGAAGCCTGCTCATGCTGCTCGGCATCCTGTGGATGGCCTGGAGCTACGGCGAGCTCACCGGCGTCTGGAGCTTCCGCTACGAGGACCTGCTGCAACTGCAGTTCCCTCTCAGCCAGCAACTCTGGCTCTTCGGCGCCTTCGCGATCGCTTTCGCGATCAAGGTTCCCATGTTCCCGTTCCACACCTGGCTGCCCGACGCGCACGTCGAGGCTCCGACCGGTGGCTCGGTCATCCTGGCCGGCGTCCTGCTGAAGCTCGGAACCTACGGCTTCCTGCGCTTCGCCATTCCGTTCTTCCCCCAGGCCGCCACCCAGCTGGCGCCCTGGATCGTCGGCCTGGCGCTGGTCGGAGTGATCTACGGCGCCCTGGTCGCCTGGGCCCAGATCGACATGAAGAAGCTGGTCGCCTACTCGTCGATCGCCCACCTCGGTTTCGTCATGCTGGGCCTCTTCGCCTTCAACGAGATCGCCTGGCAGGGGGCGTTGCTGCAGATGGTCAACCACGGGCTCTCGACCGGCGCCCTCTTCCTTCTCGTCGGCATGCTCTACGACCGGCGGCACACCAAGAAGTTCGAGGAGTTCGGCGGCCTGGCCAAGTCGATTCCGTGGTTCGCGGTCATGCTCGTCTTCGCCACCCTCGCCTCGGTGGGTCTGCCGGCTCTCAACGGTTTCGTCGGCGAGTTCATGATTCTCCTGGGCGCCTGGCAGGGCGGGCTGCGCTGGGCGACGGGAATCGCCACCTTCGGCGTCGTGCTGGCGGCGGTCTACCTGCTGAAAATGCTCCAGGAGACCCTCTGGGGACCGATCACCAAGGACGAGAACCGCACCCTCAAGGACCTCAGCCTGCGCGAGGTCCTGACGCTCCTGCCGCTATGCGCGCTGATGCTCTGGATCGGAGTCGCTCCGGGCAGGTTCCTCGAACCGAGCCGGCCGGCACTCACCTCTGTCCTCGCCACCTATCGCGCCCAGATGGCGGCCGGGCCCCCCGATTCGGTAACCCTCGTTGCTCCGGTCGCCGTTTCGTCGCCGGCCTCGACCTTCGTCGCCGGCACTGCTCCGGCGGGTAGTGGGAGCGCGCGATGAACACGCTCTTCTCCTTGCCGCAGGCGGACTGGCTTTCGCTCCTCCCCGAGATCGTGCTCACCGGAGTGGCGTCGCTCATCCTGCTGCTCGAAGCGTTCGCTCCGCGCCTGCGTCCGGTATTCAACGGCATGGCGCTGGCCGGTGTCGCGGCCGCCGCGGCAATCCTCGCCCAGCAGCCCGCTGGGCTCTATTTCCACGGCCTGATCGAGTCGACCAGCCTGACCGGCGCGTTCTCGCAGACCATCCTGCTGGCGACCGCGATCGGCCTTCTCGCCGCCCAGGGCTATCTCAAGCGCGAGCGCCTCCTGTTCGGCGAGTACCCGGCGTTGCTCCTGTGGTGCGCTACGGGTCTCCTTCTGCTGGTGCGCGGCGTCGAACTGGTGATGATCTTCGTCGCGCTCGAGCTGCTCTCGGTCGCCCTCTACGGCCTGGCGGCCTTCCATCGCCGTGAAGCCGTATCGTCCGAAGCGGCGATCAAGTACTTCCTCATGGGCGCCCTGGTGAGCTCTTTCGTGCTCTACGGCGCGGCGCTCGTCTACGGCGAGACCGGATCGACCAGCCTCGCGGGGATCGCCGAAGCGCTCGCCGCCGGCACCGGGTCCCCGGGCCTGATCTTCCTCGGCTTTCTTCTGCTCGTCTGCGGCTTCGGGTTCAAGCTCGGCCTCGTGCCGTTCCACGCCTGGGCGCCCGACGTCTATCAGGGAGCGCCCTCGCCCTTCGTCGCCTTCCTCTCGGTGGCTCCGAAAGCCGCTTCCGCAGTCGTCCTCGCCCGACTCGTCATTCTGGCGGCTTCGGCCCCGTCGGCCGGCGACTGGACGAAGCTGGTGAGCGTCCTTGCCATCGCCTCGATGCTGCTGGGAAATCTGTTCGCCCTGGCGCAGCGCGACATCAAGCGGATGCTGGCCTATTCCGGTATCGCCCATATGGGCTACCTGATGATCCCCCTCGCCTCGCCCGGTGCGTCGAGCTGGCGGCCGATGCTGGTCTATCTCGTCTCCTACACATTGATGAACGGCGGCGCTTTCGTTCTCGTGTCCATGCTCTACGCCAAGCCCGGCGAGCAGCATGCGATCGCCAATCTGTCCGGCTGGGCCTACCGCTTCCCGGTCGCCGCCGCCTGCATGTCTGTCTGCATGCTCTCGTTGGGAGGCATTCCGCCTACCGCGGGCTTCGTCGCCAAGTACCTGATCTTTGCCCACGCCATTCAGCACGGGCATCTCGCCCTGGCCCTGGTCGGCATCTTCGCCAGTCTCGTCGGCGTGGTCTTCTACCTGCGCGTGATCTACATGCTCTATATGCGTGACGAGATTGCGAGCCCCGGCGGCCTGCGGCTCGACTTCGGCGGCCAGTTGGCGGCGCTTCTCGCGGCGGCCGGCACCCTGGCACTGGGAGTCTTCCCGGGGCCGTTCCTCGCCTGGCTCGAGTCGACCCTCACCAGCCTGTAGCGGGAGGCTGCACAGCCCTCCTGCCCTCGGGGAGCTATACTCCGCCGCGGGAGTGAGCCATGACGACAGCCCGACGCCCCAACCTGCAGCGCCAAGCCGGCTTCACGCTGATCGAAACGCTGATCGTACTCGCCGTGATCGGCATCCTCGCTCTGATCACGGCACCCGCCTTCCTCGGCATGATCAACCGCTTCAAGCTCACCGGAACCACCCGTGAACTGGCGTCGCTGATGCAGGCGGCGCGCATGGAGGCGATCAAGATGAACGCCCCGACGCAGGTCAACTACGACGCCACGTCGAACAGCTTCATCGCCTTCGTCGATCTCGATCGCGACAACGCGCTCGCCGTTCCCCCGGACCGGATCCTCGCCGCGAATGCAGTCCTGCCGCGGAAGATCTTCTTCGAAGGCCCCGGGGACGGCGCCCCCAATGGGGCCAATGCCATCGACGGATGGGACGACGCACCCAGCCGCCTGGGGCCGGTATTCCGTCCGGACGGGTCGGCCGATCGCGTCGGCGCCTTCCGACTGAAGGACGTCAACGACAACTACCTCGAAGTCCGGATAGAGACCCCCGCCACCGGCAGGATCGTTCTGCGAAAACGGGATCGGGACGACGGCATCTTCTACATGAACGGCGAGGGCGGCCACAAGTGGCTCTGGTACTAGGCCGCTCGAACGCTTCCCCTCACTCGACGCCGCTGTTGCCGTAGAAGGTCAGGGCCGACTCGCCATAGCGGCGGGTCCCGGTGCGGGTCAGGCCCGCCACCTCCAGCGGCAGGACCACACGGGAACTGTGCTCCACGGTGAGCAAGCCCCCTGGCCCGAGAACGCCTGCACAGCCGGCGAAGAATCCGGCGTCGGGGATCCACGCATAGGGCGGATCGGCGAAAACGAGATCGAACTTCTCGCCGCGTCCGCTGAGCTCCAGCAACGCCCGCTCGACAGGCACCGCCAGCAAGCGAAAGCTCGCCGCCGGCAACAGCGCCAGGTTTCGCTTCTGCACCGCGAGGACCGACCGGTCGGACTCGACCGCCGTGGCGGAGAATGCCCCCCGGCTGACGGCCTCGATCGCCACCGCCGCGCTGCCCGCGAAGAGATCCAGGACGTTCGCCCCCGCCAGACGTTCCCCCCAGATCGACAGCAGCGCCTCTCTGACTTTCTGCTCCGTCGGCCGGATGCCCGCCGGAACCTCCAGCCTGCGGCCGCGCAGCGAACCGCTCGAAATGCGCACACCGGGCGACCTCACCTCTCCGGTCCTCGCCTGACGAGGCGCACGAACTGGCGGCGCAGGTCGTCGAGGGTGAGGTACATGCTGAGCGGCTGCACCTTGCCGCGGAGCTCGATCCCATGCCCGTCCGCCGTCCGGCCGACGACTTCGAAGAGGACATCGTCGACGCGCAGGAGCAGATCGCCGTAGCGCGGCACGTAGTCCGTCGGCAGCCCGCCGGCAACCGGCGACTCCTGGGCGCGAACCGCGATCTCCTCCGCGATCCGCAGGAGGTCGGCGAGAGCCAGTGGATGGGTGTCCAGCCGTCCGTAGCGAAAACTCCGCAGGGCCGCTCCGGGCAGCGAGATCGTCAGCTCGCAGCGCTCCATCCACTCTCCCGCGACACCCCCGGGGCTTTCGCGGAGCTCCGAGAGGTCGTAGGCCTCGAGCCGGTGAACGTAGGCCTCGACTTCGTCGCGACCCAGTTCCGCCAGGCGCATCGTCAGCTTCGCCTCCCGCCACTCCCGCCAGCGGATCGTCCCGTTCCCGAACAGGGTCACCTCGTTGCGCCCGAGCTCACTGGAGCAATCGCGACGGAGGAGCTCGACCGCGGGATCGATCGCCAGGAGCATCCCCGCACCGCCAGCCGTCAGCCAACCGGCGGCGAGCAGAACTCGCCCGGCCCTGCGCGCCCGCCCGACCGCGGCGGTCACGGCTGCCCCTCGCCCGCGGCGACCGCGGCACCCACGGCACCCACGGCACCCGATACCGCCTGGAGCGCGAAGGCGAGCTCGCGCGAAGCGTCGATTCTGCCGTCGAGCCGGGCGGCAAGCGTCAGCTCGAGTGCCCTGCCGAGAGCGGGCCCGGCTTTCGTGCCGGCGGCGAGAAGGTCCCGGCCGCTGATCCGCAACCGGAGCGGGCGAAATTCGGCGAACTCCCGCCGCACCCATTCCTTC
>JBGARM010000097.1:0-9215 GCA_044230215.1 Thermoanaerobaculia bacterium
GGCCGGCCACGCATCGCCCCGATACGGCGGCGGCACCGCAGCGCGCATGGGCGGTGGTTGGGCGGCGCCGTGGGGGACGCCGCCGACCAGGCGAGCACCCCTGACGATTCGAAGCCATCGGCGAAGATCCGGCAGGCGCCGCTCGAGATGCCGCTGTTCGTCACCGAGACGCCGTCGGTCGCCGTGAGCCGCGCGCCCCCCGTCGTCCGCAGCAGGCTGGGCCAGCAGCCGGCGACCCCTGCCGCCGTGCCGTCCAGCGACAGCCGCGCGAGCGAGGCGTCGGTCGCCGGGCCTCCTGCTTCCACCGCCCCGGACAGGGTGGTCGCGCTCGCGCTCACACCCTCGATCGCGACGCCACGCGAGAGAACGAGGTTCTCCGGATAGTCGCCCATCGCGAGCTGGATCGTCGTGCACGCGACATCGCGCACTGCTGCGCCGACGGTCGGGTGGCTCGCGGAAGGTACGCTGCACAGCGCGGCCGAGGCCGCCTGGCCGACGAGCGCGAGGCAGAGGATCAGGAGCACCGAGCGGAGCGACTGCAGCCGTCGCACGGCGCGGCATTGTCGGGCCGGACCCGGAAGAGCGTCGCGCATCAGTTCATCCCATAGATGATCAGCGACAGATCCCAGATCCTGCCGTTGAGCCCGCCGACATAGTTCGTGACGGAGACGGTGCTGGCACCGGCGTGGGAGTAGGTCTGTTCGGTATCGTAGAAGTAGTTTTCGGCGATGACAGGCAAGAGCTTGCTGTAGCCTGCGCCTTGGATCGTTACACTGAAGTAGGCCGTGTCATAAGCCAGCGCGAGCTCCGCGGCCGAGACCTGGAGGCTCACAGGGTAGGCGCTGCGGACCTGCCGACTCTCCTCTGTAATCGTGATGTTGCCGCTGTTCACGACGAAGGAGTAGCGGACCGAGACCACCGCCACGGGCGCGATGCTGAATGCGTTCTGCGTCAGCGAGCTGAGAAGGCCTCCGTCCTTGCGCAGCCGCAGGCGCTCGTCGAGCGTTGCCGCGGGGACATCGGCGGCGGTGTTGGGATCGGTGCTGGTCATGAAGGAGATCGCGCCGTCGAGCTGGTCGAAGTTGATGAGCTGGGAGTAGCCCGTGCCGGCCATGGTCTGGACGCCGTTGTTGAAGTAGCTGTTGGCGTAGAGGCCCGGCCAGTCGCCGACCAGGGCGATGCCCTGCCCGCCGGCGCCGCGCTGGAACGTCGCCATGGTGTTGCCGATCGAGCCCTGGGTTTCGAGTGCGGCGCGGGTCGGGGCCGTGTCCTTGCCGATCGACACGCCGCCGCCGTAGCGGTTGAGCAGCAGCGGCGCGTCCTGCTGCGGGAAGGGGAACAGGGTGCTCGCCGTGCGTGCCTGCAGGCCGCGGCCATCCATCGTCAGGTTGTACTGCGTGGTCTGGGGCAGCGGCGCGCGGTTCGAAACTGTCAGCGCACCGTCCTCACTCGGCAGGCTGCCCACCGGTTGCATCGGCCGGTTGCCGACCGCCACCCGGTTGCCCACAGCGTTGAAGACCCGGATGTCGGCGCCTTCGCTGTAGGAGGTCCAGATGCCGGCAGATCCGGTGTCGTCGGGGGCGCAGGCCCAGGCTCCGGTTACTCTCTTGGCGATCTGGCCGTCGGGGCAGGACAGGGTGGCCAGCGAGTCATCGTCCGCGGCGCAGCTCCAGTTGCCGCCGGGATCGACCTGGGCGATCTGCCCGGAAGCGCAAGCGAGCAGGCTCAGGCGGTCGTTGTCGTTCGCGCACTGCCAGATTCCGGCGCTGCGCTTGGCGATCTGGCCGTCGGGGCAGGAGAGGGCGCCGAGGGTGTCTTTGTCGGTGGCGGTGGTGACGACGTCGACTCCATCGATTTTCACCGCCATGGCTCCGGCGCCCGAGTTCCTGAAGTCGAAGCTCTCGGAGTTGGCAGAGGGCCGGTCGAGGGAGTCCTGGCGGAGCAGGGAGTCGGTCGCGGCGTTCGCTTCGCCGTCGAGGACGAGGTCGGCGCCGGACGATTCGTTGCGTGCGACCACGCCCGCGCCGGCGGGCGAGTGGCCGATTGCGAGGACTCCGAGAGCGCTGCCGGAGGTGTCGGGGTTCTCGCCGCGGATCGCAGCGACGCCGGCCGCGAGGCTGAGAGGGCTTCCGCCGGACGCCTGCGCCGACCTGCGGCCGAGCGTCGTCGCCGGCGCCGGGCGGGGTTCGCCGGCGATTGCGCCGGTGGCGGACGCACCACCGCCCGCCTGACGCCAGCGTTCGAGCGTGGCGAGCGCCGCAGCGAGCTCGTCGGCCCCCGGCGCGGCGGCCACTTCGAAGCGGCGGACCGCCGCCCACTCCGAGTCGGCGGCTGCCGCGTCGGCGCCGAGCGCCCTCACGGTCCAGGCGTAGCGGCCGCCGGCTGCGAGACACTCACTGCGCGACGGCGACCACGAGGTCGCCGAGCCTTCGACCTCGCGCCTCCAGACGAGCTCCGGCTCCTCGCCACGGTCGAGTCGCAGCACCGCGAGCTCGTAGCCGGTCGCTCCCGGCGAGGCGCTCCAGGAGAACGTCGGACAGCCGCTCGGGGCCTGGACGAGACGGTCCGTCTCGCCGGGAGAGACGGCGACGAGTGCCGCCCCTGCCGGCTGCCAGGCGAGACCGGCGACGAGCGCGACGCTGAAGGTGAGGGGGAGCAGGCGAAAGGTGGGCGAGGGCGGGTTCATACGATGACTCCACGTAAAGGCAGGCTGGATCCGGGCAGGCGGCGGTCGACAAGCGGGATGCGGTCCGGTTCGGCTTGCCCAAGACCAACCGGGTGGGGGAGACTGCGCCGATGAGACGCATCGTCGTCGCGCCTCGACGCACCGCAGTCGCCGCCGGGATGGCGCTGCTGCTCGCGACCGTTGCCAGTGCGCAGGAGTTCGAGCTCGGCCTGGTCGCGGGCGGACAGCAGACCGGGGGAATCGCCACGCGCGAGGGGCCACTCGACCTCGCGGGCGGCCTGCTCGTCGGGGTCATTGCCGGCTGGCGGGTCCGGCCGGACGGCCTTGTCGAGCTCGTCTGGTCGCGCCAGAGCTCCGAGGCGACCGGCGATCTCGTGAGCGGGCCGGAGCGTTTCGACGTCACGATCGATACGATCGAATTCGGCGGTCTCTGGGAGACCCGGCCTGGAAAGATGCGCCCCTTCCTCGGAATGTCCGTCGGCGCGACCCGGCTCGGCGGCCCCGACCAGGACTTCGGCGAGGGTTGGAACTTCTCGGGCGCGATCTCCGCCGGGGTGCGCTACCTGCTGGGGGAGCACTCGCTGCTCCGACTCGAGGGGCGTGGCGCCGGCATTCTGATGGCCGAGGGCGGCGCTCTCGCCTGCTCATTTCCTCCGGGCAGCTGCCGGCTCGGCGTCAGCGGCTCCGTGCTCGGCGCGTTCTCGGCCCGCCTCGCGTTCGCGGCGCGGTTCTGACCTGGCGGCGAAATCCCACCCGCCTGGGCCGGGACCGGGGCGGCCTTGTGCGGCAGGATAGGGAAGTCGATGTCGTCCACTGCGCAGTTCCGACCATGGACCAGGAGGGAAAAATGCCTCGATTGAGCGCCGCCTGCCGCACTCTGCCGTTCGCTGTGTTGTCGCTCCTGCTGATGACCGCGTTGGCCGCGCCACTCGCCGCCCTGCCGCCGGAGGAGATGGACCTCGGACAGATCGTCACCGGGCAGCCCCCGGGCGTGCGCCAGACGGAGCGGCTGGCGAAGAAGGCCGACGCGCTGATCGAGGAGATCGAGAAGGCGCAGGCGCAGGTGCGCTCGGCGCTCAGCGCGCAGCGGAACCTCGTCTTCGGTGCCGCCGCGGATCTGCGCAAGCCCTATCGCGCGCTCGACAAGGAGATCGGTCGCACCGACAAGCGCCGCGAGGCGGTGCGCCGCAGCGCCGACGCAGCGAAGGCCGAATCCACCGAGTACTTCCGCGCCTGGGCGGGGAGCCTGCCGCTGATCGAAGACGACGACCTGCGCGGGCGCAGCGAAGAGCGCCTCAGGGATTCGCGGGCGCGCTTCGACGGCATCGTCGAGGCCGGCCGGCGCGCCGCCGCGGCCTACGAGCCGTTCAGCCGGCGGCTGCGCGACCAGTGGAACTATCTTGGCCACGACCTCAACCCGTCGGGGATCGAGAGCCTTCGCCCCGACGCGCAGAAGCTCGCCGAAGAGGGCGACCGCCTGCTGGTCGAGATCGACGACAGCCTGCGGCAGGCGCGCGAGTACGTAGCGTCGATCCGCTCGCGCCAGCCCCCGCCGCCGCCGCCCCCGGCCCCGGCCGAGCCCGCGCCGCCGGCGAACTGATCCCGCCGTCGTCCGGGTATCCGCCCGGATTCCGCCACGGTTCCCGTTCCATCCAGGCAGAGGAGACTCTCCATGGAACGCACCAGCGGCGAGCTGCGAAAAACGGGTGATCTCACTTCCAGTCCGCGCACCTGTCTGCGGCTGCTGGCGGCGCTCGGCCTCCTGCTCGAGACGATGGCGGCGCCGCCGGTCCCGGCGCAGGAGCCGTCCCCTCCTGCATGCAGCGGTACCTTCACCGCGGTCGCCGATGCGACGGTGATGGCGGCGGATCCGGCCGGAAACCACGGAACGGGACCGGTCTTCGTCGCCGGCTACGCCGCCGGGCAACAGCGCGGCCTCGTCTCGTTCGCTCCCGGGGCCGGTTTCCCGCGTGCGACGACGGTCTATCAGGCGAGGCTGGAGATGACGCTGTTCGAGCTGGCGGCCGGGCCGGAGGCTGCCGTGACGGTCGAGGCGACCGAGGCGGGGTGGTCGGAGGCGACGGTAACCTGGGACACGCGCCCAGAGACTCTGCCGACAGCCGCCTCGCTGCCGCTCGACCGCGCTCCGGGTGAGATCGTCGCGGCCGACGTGACGACCCTGTTCCGCCGCTGGCAGCAAGGCGCGGCGGCGACCTTCGACCTCGCGCTGACCCTGCCCGAGCCGGGCCAGGCGAGCTTCTTCGAGCGCGGTGGCGTCGGGCAGCCGGCCGGCCCACGACTGGTGGTGAGCTGCGCGCCGGTGCCCGACCCGGTCCCGGTCGATCCGGCGACGGGGGATGTCGCCCAGCAGGCGGGCATCGAGCTGCTGCAGAGCCTCTCGAGCTCGCCGCCGGTCGTCCGCCTCGAGCGCGGTGCGGTGCGTTTCTCCAGCTTCGACGTGGCGGTGCCGGCAGCCGTCGGCAGCGACCGCGACCTCCAGGCGCGGTGGTTCCTGCAGCAGTTCTCCGGCCTGCTGCGAACCCCCGCCGCCGAGGATCAATGGCAGCTCGTGCGGCGCGAGCCCGCGATCGGGGGAGTCGTCTTCCGCCAACTCCATCTGGGCATTCCGGTCGCGGGCGCCGAGCTCGCGCTGTTCTTCGCCGACGGCAGCGTCAGGCGGGCGAAGAGCCTCGGCGGAGCCTACGTGCCGGGAATCGAGGTGCCGCCCGAGCCGCGACTCCCGGCTCGGGAGGCCGAGGCGTTCGCGCTCGCGCTGGCCACGCCGCCGGGCGGCCCGCCCCCGAGGCTCGCCGGCGAGACCAAGCTCGCCTATTTCGACCGGGCCCTGTTCGGTTTCTCCGATCCCGGCACCTATCTCACCTGGCAGGTTCCGCTGACCACCGCCGAGGGGCTCGTCAGCCTCTTCGTCGATGCCCGCGACGGCTCACTGCGCTACACGCGCCACCACCAGCAGGACGCTTTCGACCTCGACATGCGCACCCACGGCGGCGCGGCTTCCGGCGATGCCGACTGTTGGGGCTCCAATCTGCCGCTGCTCTATACCGAGTCCGGACCGGCGGTGCCGAACCCGCCGGCGGAGGCGGTCGCGGCCTTCGGCCATGTCGCGGCGATCCACAGTCACTGGAAGACGGCCCTCGGTCGGGACTCGTTCGACGGCTCCGGACGCCGCCTCGACCTTCACCTCGCGTTCGCCTTCTCCCCCAGCCCGAACGCGAGCTTCGACTGGGGCTGCAAGAACCTGCATTTCTCTACCGACTGGGCCACTCTGGACGTGATCGGGCACGAGTTCGGCCACGGCGTGGTCAACACCTCCGGCAACCTCGAGTACCTCTTCGAGTCGGGGGCGCTCAACGAGAGCTTCGCCGACATCTTCGGCCACTTCGTCGATCCTTCCGACTGGCTGATTGGCGAGGACACGCCGGGCGGCCCGTTGCGTGACATGAGCGATCCGCCCGCCTACGGCCATCCCGATCGCTATCTGAATTACCTCTTCCTTCCCAGCAGCAACGACGCCGGTGGCGTGCACACCAACAGCGGCATTCACAACAAGGCCGCCTACCTGCTGACGGACGGCGGCATCTTCGACGGCCGGCAGGTTGTGGGGATCGGCGGCTCCAAGTCCGAGCGGCTCCTCTACGCCACCCTGAGCGGCCTGGTGCCGAAGTCGGGCTTCCGCGACGCGCGCGACCGGGCGGTCTGGATCGCTACGGCGTGGGCGAATCCGGTGGCGCCCCTCTTCGGCTTCACGGCGGCGGACGTCTGCAGCGTGCGCAACGCCTACGGCGCGGTCGGGATCGGTTCCGGCGACGCCGACTGCGACGGCATCGAGGACCAGGTCGAGGTCGACGACGACGGCGACGGTGTCGTCGATGCCTGGGACAACTGCGTCGGCGTAGCCAATCCGGGGCAGGCGAACCATGACAATGACCCGATGGGCGACGCCTGCGATCCCGACGACGACAACGACGGCGTTCCGGACGGCCAGGACAACTGTGTCTGGAACCCAAACCCGGACCAGTACGACCCCGACAACGACGGCATCGGCTATGACTGCGAGGACGAGGACGCCGACGGCGTGCGGGACATCATCGACAACTGCCGGGGACTCGCCAATCCCGACCAGAGAGACAGCGACGGCGACGCCTTCAACGTCTTTCCCTTCCCCGGCGGCGATGCCTGCGACCCCGACGACGACAACGACAGCGTCGCCGACGACTTCGACAACTGCCCGCTGCGCGCCAACGCCGGGCAAGTGGACTCCGACGACGACAGTCTCGGCGACATCTGCGACCTCTGTCCGACGGTGCAGAGCTCGGACAACGCCGACGCCGACCGCGACGGCCGCGGCGACCCGTGCGACCCGGACTCCGACGGCGACGGCGTGCTGAACGCCTTCGACAACTGTCCCTCGACACCCAATCCCGACCAGGCCGACAACGACGCCAACGGCGTCGGCTTCGCCTGCGACCCGGAGGAGCAGTCGGCGACGGCGCGCGGGCTGGTGTTGCGCTCGAGCTACCTGATCGAGCAGCAGGCGGCGCTGCGCATTCCGCTCCCGGTCTGCCCGTCGTGCGGCCCCGGTCCTCTCGCTCCAGGTTACGAGTTCGGGGTCGAGCTGCTTTCGCCGGTGAACCTCTTCGCGCGCATCGTCGACTCGAACGGCGTCGCGGTCGACTCGAATGTCGATGCGCGGAGCGCCCACTCCTTCCGCTTCCGGCCCGCGGCCTTCGGCGGCACCGGCTGGGCGATGGGCGGCGGCCTGTCGCCAGCGCCGACCGGTGACCCGGCCGCCGCCGTGCGCCACTACCTCGAGATTTTCCCCGGCCCCGAGACGCCTGCCGGCGTTCCGGTGACGCTCGCGATCGCTCTCGCCGAGACCCTCTTTGCCGACGGCTTCGAGGGCGGCGATCCGTCCTCCTGGAGCGCTGCGGTGCGTTGAGGAGGGCGCGCCCGGATCTTCGCGCCGACGCCGTTCTTCTAGGCGGGAGGAGTGAAATGAAGACCCGCGCCGCCTTCGTCGCCATGCTGCTCGCCGCCTGCGCCACTTCGGCCTCGGCCCAGGACGGTACGCTGGACCCGACCTTCGGCAGCGGCGGCGCCCAGCGGGTAGCTTTCGACCGCCCGGGCACCGACGGCCATGATGTTCCCACCGCTGTCGCGGTGCAGCCGGACGGCGGGATCGTCCTGGTGGGCACGGCGCCCGAGACGGCAGCGGGCAGCAACGCGGCGATCGTTCGGCTGCTGCCCGATGGCGCGATCGACACGAGCTTCGTCGGCGGTCCCTTCACCTACGGTCCCCCCGGCGACGACCGGGGCCTCGACGTGCTGGACGAACCGTCCGGGAGCATCCTCGTTGCTTCGGCGCGCCCCAATGCGCCTCCACAATATGCCTACATCGTCGCCCGCTGGTCGGCGAGCGGCTTCCAGCTCGAATTCTCGATGGGATTCACCTCGGCCCAGCCGGCGATCCGTCTGGTGACGGATCCGCTCACCGGCAAGACCCTGGTGGCGATGAACGTGTGGACGGGAACCAACGACGTGATCCGGGTGATCCGGCTCGAGGCGAACCTGACCGTGGACCCCGGGTATCCCACCGGCGGCTTCTACGACATCGTCGCGCCGGGCGGCGGGGCGACCTACCTCGCCGACCTCGAGGCGATGCCGGATGGGCGAGCGGTCGTTGCGGGTTACGCCTACGTCCCGGCGGGCGCAACGGATATCTTCGTGGCGCGGCTGACGCCGACGGGTACACTGGATGGTTCCTTCGGCAGCGGCGGCCGGGCCGTGGTGCCGATCGACCTGGCCCCCTTCGCGACCGACATCGCGGTGGCCTTGGCGGTCGACGCCGCTGGCCGGCCGTTGGTCGCCGGCAACGCCTACGATGCGGCGTTCAACGACCAGGCGGCCGTGCTGGTCCGCCTCACCAGCGGTGGTGCCGTCGATGCGACCTTCAACGGCGGTCTCCCGCTGGTGGTCGCGGACACCAACGGCGACGATTCGATGAACGGCGTCGTCGTGCAGAGCGACGGCCGGATCGTGGTGGCGGGAAAAGTCCAGGGCGCTGCGTCGCCGATGTTCTTCGCCGCGCGCTACCTCGAGGACGGCTCGGCCGACTGGAGCTTCGGCAGCTTCGGCGTCTTCTCCGCCAACTTCCCCAACTCCCCGAACGACGACTATGCGGTCGCCCTGGCGCTTCAGGGGGGGCGGCCGGTGCTCGTCGGACCGGCCGAATGGAGCGCGCCCGACTACGACTTCGGCGTGATGCGGCTGCAGTCGGCTCTCGTCTTCAGCGATGGCTTCGAACGCGGGTCGGCCGGCAACTGGTCGGCGCGAGTGCCTTGAACCGAATCCACCCTTTCGAAGGAGACCTGACATGCGACGAACGATTCTCCGCGCGCTCCATTTCCTCGCCGCTGCGGCGGCTCTGCCGGCGCTCGCGGTCGAGAGCCCGGGACCCGGGCTCGCGCCTGGCTTGTGGCGGTTCGAGCGCAGCTTCGAATATGCGGAC
>JBGARM010000098.1:0-9178 GCA_044230215.1 Thermoanaerobaculia bacterium
ACGGCGCCTTCTTCCGGCGCGCTCCGCGGAGCTCGGGCTCGTAGTAGCCGGTGAACAGGCCTTCCTGCTCGCCGTGGTTGGTCACCCTCCAGGGCGAGAAGCTCGCCTCGAGAAAGCGGCGCACTGCTGCGGCATCGCCGGCGGAAATCGCCGCCGCCTGCCGGCAGAGCCCGCGCCAGACCTCCGGGTGAGCGGCGAGGATCGCCCCGAGCCCGTCTCCCGAGCCTTCCTTGGGACTGCCGATGCACGAGCCGAGAAACGCCGGCAGGGCCTGCGACAAATCGTCGGCCGCCCAGTCGGGAAGCTCGGCAAAGGTCGACGGACTGAGAGCGAGGCGATCTTCGACCGGCGGGGCCGGAGCGGCAGGAAGCGTGCCCTGGACCGGGATCGCGGTCGGCGACTCTCTCAACTCGGAGAGCGCCCACAGGGCAACAGCCAGACTCGCGACGGCGACGGCGCAGGCGGCGAGAGCGAGCCGGCGCCAGTGCAATTAGAGCTTGAACACCATCAACGTCATGTCGTGCTGGTTGCCGTCCGGGTCGGTGCCGTAGCCGGGCACCTCGTAGGAGCGGAAGCCGAGCTCGGCGAGCACCCGGATGGCGTCAGCTTCGAGGTCGGTGATCAGCATGCAGTTGAGGTGCTTCAGCCCCAGCCCGCGGGCGGTGTCGATGAAGTGGTTGATCAGCAGCGAACCCAGGCCGACACCGCGAAACTCGGGGTCGATCGTCCACTTGACCCGGCCGGCGAGCCGCAACGGCCCATGCGGGCGACGATGGAGCGTCGCGTCGGCGACGATCCGCTTGCCGTCGAGGGCGAGGAGCGGCATGACTTTTTCGTAGTCGAGCTCGACACCCCAGCGCTCGACGACCGAGCGATCGTCGATGCGATGCCAGGCGAACCGCCGGTTCTCCTCGGGCAGCCGCTGAAAGAACTCATAGAGCGCGCCGACGTCGCGCTTGGCGAACGGGCGCAGCATGACGCGCCGGCCGTCGCGGAGCACGGCCTCCTGCGGGAATCGATGCGGCATGGATCCTCCTCCTGGAATCAGCCTGAGGCGGCCTGGGGCAGCCGCCGGAGCATCCGCAGCCTACCAAAGGAAAGCGGGCCCAGCATCGGGTCGAGGGGGGGACTTGGGCTCTCCCCCCTTCGGGCGATATCGTAGCGGTTCGGCGCGGACGCGCCGAGCTCACTCTGAGCCCTTCCGAGCCACCCCGAACCAACCCTTTCCAGGAGAAACCGATGCGCACCCGCTTGCTGTCTTCGACCCTGATGTTCACGATGCTGCTCTCGCTGCTGCTTCTCGCCTGCGGCCCGGTGACCGCGGCCGACGCGCCGGCCAAGCCGCCGGCGACGGAAGAGGAGAAGACCCTCTACGCCCTCGGCCTGATGCTGTCGCGCAACCTCCAGGCCTTCGAGCTCTCGCCGGCCGACCTGGGCTTCGTCATGCAGGGCATCGCCGACGGCGCCTCGGGCAAGCCGACCGTGGTCAAAATGGAAGAGTACGCCCCCAAGGTGCAGGCGCTCGGCCAGGCGAAGTCCGAGAAGCGCGCCACGGCCGAGAAGGCCAAGGGTCAGGCCTTCATCGCCGCCGAAGCCGCCAAGCCGGGCGTCCAGAAGACCGACTCGGGCATGCTCTACACCGAGACCCTCGCCGGCACCGGCGCCATGCCGGCGGCGACCGACAAGGTCAAGGTGCACTACCGCGGCACGCTCATCGACGGCACCGAGTTCGACAGCTCGATCGCCCGCGGGCAGCCGGCGGAGTTCCCGCTGAACGGCGTCATCAAGTGCTGGACGGAAGGGCTGCAGAAGATGAAGGTCGGTGGCAAGGCGAAGCTCGTCTGCCCGTCCGATCTCGCCTACGGTGACCGCGGCCGTCCGTCGATCCCGCCCGGCGCCACCCTCGTCTTCGAGGTGGAGCTGCTCGAGATCCTCAAGTAAGGGGCGGCAGGCGCGATGAGCGAGTCGATGAAGACGCTGCGCAGCTATCTCAGCGGACAGTGGTTCGAGGCCGGCCGCGATTTCCAGACGCTGCTCAATCCGTCCACGGAAGAGCCCCTGGCGCGCGCCTCCTCGACCGGGGCCGACCTCCCGGGCGCCCTCTCCTGGGCTCGTGAGCGCGGTGGCCCTGCCCTGCGGGAGCTCACTTTCGCGCAGCGCGGCGAGATCCTCAAGGCGCTCGGCAAGCGGCTGCGCGAGCACCGCGAGGAGCTGCTCGCGCTTTCATCGGCGAACAACGGCAGTACCGCGACCGACGGCGCCTTCGATATCGACGGCGCCGGCGGCGCGCTCGCCTTCTACGGCGGCCTGGGCATCTCGCTCGGCACGCGCCGGCTGCTGGCCGACGGCGACGGCTCGGCGCTCGGCAAGAACGAGAACTTCTGGGCCGCCCACGCTCTGGTCCCGCGTCAGGGCGTCGCGGTCCATATCAACGCCTTCAACTTCCCTGCCTGGGGCTTCGCCGAGAAGTTCGCCTGCTCGTTTCTCGCCGGCATGCCGACGATCACCAAGCCGGCGACCGCGACGGCGCTCGTCACCGCCCGCATGCTCGAGATCGCCGTCGACTCGGGTCTGCTGCCCGAAGGCGCCCTGCAACTGATCATCGGTTCCACCGGCGATCTGCTCGACCGGCTGGAGCCGCAGGACGTCGTCGCCTTCACCGGCTCTGCCGCGACGGCGCTCGCCCTGCGCGAGCGGCCGGCGATCGCCGAAGCCGGAGTGCGCTTCAACGTCG
The DNA here is from genome assembly GCA_044230215.1 of Thermoanaerobaculia bacterium. GTDB lineage: Bacteria > Acidobacteriota > Thermoanaerobaculia > Multivoradales > JAGPDF01 > JAGPDF01. The sequence goes on from JBGARM010000098.1 coordinate 2,735, forward strand.
AGGCCGACAGCCTCAACGCCGCAGTGCTCGGCGCCGACGTCCATCCGGGTTCGCCGACCTTCGAACGCTTCGTTCAGGATGTGGCGCGCGAGGTCACCCAGAAAGCCGGCCAGAAATGCACCGCGGTGCGGCGGATTCTGGCGCCGAAAGAGATCGAGAGCCAGGTCACCGAGGCCCTCGTCGCCAGGCTCGCCGCGGTTGTCACCGGCGACCCGGCCGATCCGCGCGTCACCATGGGCCCGCTCGCCCACGGCGGCCAGTTGCGCGACGCTCTCGACGGCATCGCCGAGCTGCTGGCGACCGCCGAGCTCGTGCACGGCAGCGGCGGCCGCGCTGCGGGTGTCGGGGCGCCTGAAGGCAAGGGTTTTTTCGTCGCGCCGACGCTCCTGCGCTCGCCGTATCCGGGTGAGAAGACGCCGGTGCACTGGCGCGAAGTCTTCGCCCCGGTCTCGACCCTGCTGCCCTACTCCGGCGGCGCCGCGGAAGCGGCGGCGATCGTCGCGCTCGGCGGCGGGTCGCTGGTCTCCTCGGTCTACACCGACGACGCCGAATTCGCTGCCGACTTCCTCGCCCAGGGCGGCGCCTTCCAGGGCCGGATCTACTTCGGCTCGGCGACCTCCGAAGGCTACGGCTCCGGTGCGGCGCTGCCACAGTCGCTGCATGGCGGCCCGGGACGGGCCGGCGGCGGCGAGGAGCTCGGCGGTCTCGCCGGCCTGCGCCTCTACCAGCAGCGTGTCGCCCTGCAGGGCACGCGCGCGCGGGTCGACGGCCTCCTCGCCTAGCTAGGACTTCCCGGTTCGGATCTTCGCCTGAATGGCTTCGGCGCGCGCCGCCAGGGGCGCCGCCTCGTTGCCCCTGCCCTGCCCTTCGAGGTCCTTGGCCAGTCGCTCGAGCGACTGGCCGGTCTCCTCGCTGTCGGGTCCGGTGATCGCTTCGAGCTTGGCGAGGACGACGCGCTCGATCGCCTCGGCCTCGGCGTAACGGCCCTGGGCGGCGATCTCGCGCGCCTGGTTGCCCTGTACCTGCCAGACGAACGGATGCTCCTCGCCCAGTTGCTCGCGGAACAGCGCGGTCACGCCGGCGAGGAGGCGCTCGGCCTGGGCGTGGTCGCCGCGCTTGCCGGCGATGAGCGCCAGACCGTTGTCGCATTTGCCGACCTCGAAGTGGCGCGGGTTGATCGCCGCAAAGAGCTCCCGTGCCTCGCGGTAGGTGCGCTCGGACTCCTCCAGCCGCCCGCGATGGAGAAGGAAGAGTGCATAGAGCTGCAGCGACTGGCCGGTGACCGCGTGGCGGTCGCCGAGCTTGGCGCGGCGGATGGCGAGCGCGCGCTGGTAGAGCTCCTCCGCCTCCGCCGGCTTGTCCCGCCGCTCCAGCAGGACGGCCAGATTGAGGTAGCTCGCTGCCGAGTTCGGATGGTCGGCGCCGAGGAGCTTCTCGATCACCGCCTGAGAGGAGCGGTAGGCCGCTTCGGCCTCGTCGAGGCGATCGAGCTCGTCGAGCACGACCGCCAGATTCCGCTGGTGGACGGCGGTCTGGAGGTTGTCGGGCCCGAGAGCCGCGACGTAGGTCTCCCAGGCCCGGCGCTCGAGGCGCTCGGACTCGGGAGCCCGCCCCTTCCAGAACAACACGTTCGAGTAGTCGCTGCGCACCCGCGCGACGAGCAGGCTCTCCGGCGGCTCGCTCGCCTCGAGGCTGGCGAGAGCCTCGGCCAGTTCCTTCTCCGCCGAGTCGAGCTTGCCCTGATAGACGTGGACGTTGCCCAGCGTCGCCCGCGCCGCCGCCACCGCCGGATCGCCCGCGGGCAGCGCCGCGGCGCGGATCGCCAGCGCCTTCTCCGCCAGCGACGCGGCCGGCTCGAGCAGGCCGAGGCTGCGGTCGATCCGCGAGACCGCCTCGAGCAGGTCGGCGCGAATGAGCGGCTCGCCCACGAGCTCGGTTTCGAGACGCCTGCCCGCCTGGTCGAGGAGCTCGCGCGCCGGCATATCGCCGCCGGACTGCTCGGGATCGGCGGCCTCGAACAGCCCGATGAGGAACTCCTTTACTCGCTCGGCGCGGCGCGCGTTCGCCGCCGCGACCTCTGCATTCGCCGCCGCCCTGCGCGCTTGCCAGATCGCCGCCGACAGGCCGGCCATGATGGAGAGCGCGACCAGCGTCGCTGCCAGCACGGAGACGCGGTGGCGCAGAACGAACTTCCGCAGCCTGTAGAGCTGTGAGTCGGGCCGGGCGCGCACCGGCCGGCCGTCGAGATAGCGCTTGAGGTCGTCGGCGAAAGCGGCGATCGAACCGTAGCGGCGCTCCGGATCGCGAGCGAGCGCCTTCAGGGCAATGGTGTCGAGATCGCCAGCGATCGCCTTGGCGCGCCGCGGCTCGCGCCGCTCGGCGACGAACCGGCTGGGACGGGTGAGCGTCTCGCGTTCGAGCTCCAGCGCGAGGCCGGCCATCGAGCTCGTGGTCCGCGCGTGCGGCAGCCGCCCGGCGAGCAGCTCGTAGAGCACGACGCCCAGAGAATAGACGTCGGTCGAGGTCGTCGGCGGCAGCCCGAGGATCTGCTCGGGAGCCGCATAGGCGGGCGTCAGTGCCCGCTCCTCGAGGCGCGTGGCCTCGGCGGCGCCGCCCATGCCGGCCTCCCCGACATCCTGCGGCTCGGCGACGAGGATCTTGGCGATGCCGAAGTCGAGCAGCTTCACGCAGCCTGCGGCGTCGACCAGCAGATTCGACGGCTTGAGATCGCGATGAACCACCAGGTTGCGGTGCGCGAGGTCGACCGCCTCCGCTACGGCGACGATCAGCCGGACGCGCGTCGCGAGATCGGCGCCCACGCGTTCGCACCAGGCGGTGATCGGCTCGCCCTGCACCAACTCGAGCACGAGGTAGGGTCGCCCATCCGGCGCGACGCCGCCGTCGAGTAGCCGCGCGATGTTGGGGTGCTCGAGCCGGGCGAGAATCTGGCGCTCGCGCAGGAAGCGGCGCAGCATCGCCTCCGAGTCCATTCCGCGCTTGAGCAGTTTGAGTGCCACCGTCTTCTCGAACTGCCCGTCGGCGCGCTCGGCCGCCCAGACCTCGCCCATGCCGCCGCGGCCGAGGAGCGACCGCAGCCGATAGGGACCGACCCGGTCGCCGGCGGCGCCCGCCCCATCCCTGGCGGGCGCTCCGGGATAAGCGCCTGCGAGCGCTTCGCTCACCACCGCCGGCGCGAAGCCCGCGACGCCGTCCTCGAGATAGCCCTCGCCGGCGGCGGCATCGGCGGCGAGCAGCTCGCGCACGGCGGCGGCAATCTCCGGATCGCTCGCGGCGAGTGCCGCGATCGCCGCCTCCTGGGCCGCCGGCGAGAGGTCGGCGATCTCCTCGAAACGGCGCCGGGCGGCGGCGACGCGCAGGGGATCCGGTCGCGGCATCGCGTTCAGGGCAGTTTCGGCGGCGGCGGCGACCGGTGCAGCAGGTTGGGGTGCTCGGCCAGCATCCAGGCGACGGTCGCGAACGCCGCCGTCGCCTGCGCCATGTCGGCGGGGACCAGCTTGTCGGCGGTGTCGTTCGCCGTGTGGTGGAAATCGAAGTAGGTCGTGACGTCGTGGGCGAGGTCGACCATCGGCACGCCGAGGTCGGCGATCGGCGAGACATCCGCGCCACCGCTGGCGCGGGTTGCGGCATCGAGCTCGACCCCTAGCGGCGCCAGGGCTCGCGCCAGCGTCCCCGCGAACGCCGCGTCCTCCGGCGCGAAGGAGGTGCGCAGCCTGAAGACCCTGCCGCTGCCGAGGTCCGATTCGAGCCCCGCCTGGTGCTGCGACAGCTCGTCGCGATGGGCGGCCGCGTAGGCCTTGCCACCCGACAAGCCGAACTCCTCGTTGGCGTAGAGGACGATGCGGATCGTCCGCCGCGGGCGCTCCGTCAGGGCGGCGATGAGCTCTGCCGCGGCGATCGCGTTGCCGATCCCGGCGGCGTCGTCGAGCGCGCCGGTGCCCAGGTCCCAGGAGTCGAGGTGCCCGGAGAGCACCACGACTTCCTCCGGCCGCTCGCGCCCGCCGAGCTCGCCGACGACGTTCGCCGACTCGACCTCCGGCAGCTCACGGCAGGCGAGGTGCAGGCGGAATCGCACCGGCTGGCCCGAGAGGAGCTGCTGTTCGAGCAGGTCGGCGTCGGGAATCGACAGCGCCGCGGCGGCGATCTTCGCGCCGCCCTCCTCGTACATCGTCGTGCCGGTGTGCGGCAGGCGGTTCGAGTCGGTGCCGACCGAGCGGATCAGCACCGCCACCGCGCCGAGCTTCGCCGCCGCCGCCGGCCCCTTCGAGCGGATCGGCACGGTCTTGCCGTAGCCGGCGCCGTCGCGGGTGCGCTGCATGCGCTCGCCGAAGTAGACGATCCGGCCGCGCACGGCCTCCGCGGGCAGCTTGGCCAGCGTTTCGAGGTTCTCGGTCGCCACGACTTCGGCCTCGATCCCCCCTTCGACGGTGCCGATCGAGCCGCCGAGCGCCGCCAGCGCCACCGGCTGCGGGAACGGCGCGACGATCTCCCCCGACGCCGTGCCGCGCTCCCAGTGCGGCACCATGACCGGCTCGGCGCGGACATTCTCGAAACCGAGGCGGGTGAGCGTGGCGAGTCCCCAGGCGACGCCGCGCGCGAGACCCTCGGACCCCGCCGGACGCGGCCCAGCCTCGGTGGCGAGCGAGCGCGCGAGATCGGCGGCGCCGGTGCCGGCGAGTGCGGCCCGTTGCAGGGCCAATACCCCCGCCGGCACCTCAGCGGAAGCGGCGACGGCCGTAGCGGGCGACGCCATCGCCACAGCGCCGGCCAAACAAAGCCACTGCGGCGGAAAGAGCTCGCGCAACGCCTTCTCGCGGTAGGCGAAGATGGTCCGCACGTCGCGCTCGACCAGGAGCTTGTGGACCACGGCGCCCCCCAGCACGGCGTAGCGGACCCGGTCGTGCACCGTCGTGCCGCCGTCGCGCTCAGTGAAGGAGTGGGTATGGCGCCAGAGGCGGTAGGGGCCGCGCAGCTGCTCGTCGACGAAACGCAGCGGCGGCTGCCACTCGGTGATCTCGGTCCGCCAGCGCAGCGGCACGCCGTGCACGCGCAGACGGTAGTCGATCAAGGCGCCGACCCGCATGGCGATCGGGCACGGGGTCAGGATCTCGAAGCCGAGCCAGGGCGGGGTCAGGCGCTCGAGATTGGCGGCGTCGGCGAAGAAGTCGAAGACCTCGCCGCGCGGCCGCGCGAGCCAGGTCTCGGAAACGTGCTCGAAGATTCGCATCGGCTCTCTCCCGCCTACCGTACGCAGGGCGGCGGGGATTCGGCTTGACCCGGCAGCGGCGATATTCTCGCGGCGTGGCCCCGGACGAGATCCCGAACGCCGGCGATGTGCCTCTCCCGGCGCTGCCGGACCTCTTCGCCGAAGCGAGCGAGCTCCCCCCCGGGCAGCGCGAGCGCTGGTTGCAGGAGCTCGCGCGCACCCGGCCCGAGGCCGCCGCCGAGGTGCGCAGCCTGCTCGCCGCCGCCGGCCACGGCGAGCAGTGGATCGCCCGCCCGCTCGCCGCCCGCGAGGCCCTCGTCGAAGCGACTGCGAGCGGCCATCCCGAGCGCGTAGGACCGTTCCGCATCGAACGCGAGATCGGCCGCGGCGGCATGGGTCGGGTCTTCCTCGCCATCGAGGAGCGCGAGGCCTTTCAGCGTCGCGTGGCGCTCAAACTGCTGGACGCCGCCCACCCCAGCGCCGAGGCGATCCGCCGCTTCCGCGCCGAGGTCCGGCTGCTCGCGGCTCTCGAGCACCCGGGCGTCGCCCGCTTCCTCGACGGCGGCCAGAGCGCCGACGGCACCTGGTATCTGGCGCTCGAATACGTCGAAGGACAGGACCTGATTCACTACGCCAAGAGTCACCGGCTCGACATCCCGGCGCGCGTCCGGCTCTTTCTGCAAGTTCTGGCGGCCGTCGAATATGCCCACCAGCGCCAGGTCGTGCACCGTGACCTGAAGCCCGGCAATATCCTGGTCGACGCCGCCGGACGGGCGCACCTGCTCGACTTCGGGATCTCGAAGCTCGTCGCCGAGCCGGACCACCCCGCCGGCGTCGCGCCAGAACCCGGCGCCCTTCCCCGCGACGGCAGCGCGACGCACACCGAGCTGCGCCTCCTCACTCCTGCCTATGCCAGCCCCGAGCAGATCCGCGGCGGGCCGGTCGGCCCGGCCTCCGATATCTACTCCCTCGGGGTCGTCTTCTACGAGCTCCTCGCCGGCGTCCACCCTTACGGCGGCGAGCGCTCGAGCCGCCACGAGATCGAGCAGGCGGCGCTCGCCGGACAGCCGGAGCCGCCGTCCACCGCGGCGCGCCGCACCGGGAGCGGAGTCGCGGGCACGGCGAGTCCGACGACCGCGGGGTCGCGCCGGCGCATCGCCCGCGACCTCGACGCCATTTGCCTGCGGGCGTTGGGAAAAGAGGCCGGCGATCGTTACACA
>JBGARM010000099.1:0-9161 GCA_044230215.1 Thermoanaerobaculia bacterium
GCGAAGACCGGCAGGCCGGCGGCGCCGAGGGTGTGCAGGCTCGCGAGCAGCGCCGCGCGGAGATCCTCGCCGCGATCGACGGCCGCACGAAAGAACGAGGAGAGCAGGCCGACTCCGACACCCACCAGGAGGGCGCGCGGGAAGAGCCGCCGTCGCCGTTCATGACGGCGGCGCAGACCACTGATCAACGATCCCGGATTGGACGACACCTGGGCTCCTGCGACTTCGTAGCGGCAGCCGCTGCGACTGGTGATCTCGAGGCCGAGAGGTCGGCCCGCTGCACACGAGTATACGTGTCCGCTATCCACGCTTCGCCGGCGCCAGCGCCCGTGACGACGGTGGCCTCGTGCAATCATCGCGCACGTGGACTTCGCGATTCCCGCAGCCCCGGCCTTTCACGTCGGCCTCGCCTTCCTTCTCGGCATGGTCGGGCAGGTCCTCGCTCGTCACCTGCGCGTGCCGGGCATCGTCGTCCTGCTGGCGATGGGCGTCGCCGTCGGTCCGGACGGCCTCGGCTGGTTGCAGCCCGCGACGCTGGGGGCGGCGCTGCCGCAGCTGGTCTCGTTCGCAGTCGCAATCATTCTCTTCGAAGGATCCTTGGCGCTCGATCTCCGGGCGGTCTGGCACCAGGCGCCGGCGATCCGGCGGCTGGTGACTGTCGGCGCGCTGGTGACCGCAACCGCCGGCGCAGCGGCAGCGCATTTCGTCCTTGCCTGGGAGGGACCGGCTGCCGTTCTCTTCGGCGCGCTCGTCGTCGTCACCGGCCCGACGGTCATCCAGCCGATCCTTCGCCGGATCCGGCTTCTGCCGCGTGTCGCCACGATCCTCGAGGGCGAGGCGATCCTCGGAGACGCGATCGGCGCGACCCTCGCGGTCGTAGCCCTCGAGCTCTGCCTGTCGCGCTCGCCCGAGTTCCTGGCGCGGACCGGTTGGGCGCTCGCCGAGCGGATCCTGGTCGGCGTACTTCTCGGGCTGGTCGCCGGCGCCCTGGTCGCGCTCGCCGTGCGATATGAACGCGTCGTGCCTCCCGAGGTGCGCAATGCGCTCGCCTTCGCGATCGTCGTCGGCTTCTACCAGATCGGCGACGCGCTGAGCAACGAGAGCGGCATCCTGGTGGCCATCGCCGCCGGGCTGCTGGTCGGGAATCTGCCGGGGAAGCGAGCGCGGCGCCTGCACGAGTTCAAAGAAGAGCTCACGATGCTCCTGCTCGGCCTCCTCTTCGTGCTCCTCGCCGCCGACGTGCGCTTGGCGGAGATCGCGGAGCTCGGCTGGAAGGGAGCCGCGGTCGTGGCTCTGATGATGTTCGTCGTGCGACCTCTGAACGTGGCGCTCTCCACATCGGGCTGCGGCCTGGAGCGCCGCGAGCGCGTCTTTCTCGCCTGGCTCGCGCCGCGCGAAATCGTGGCGGCCGCGATCGCCTCCCATGCCGCTATCGTGCTGCAGCACGAGGGCATCGCCGGCGGGCCGCAGCTGCGAGCTCTGGTCTTCCTGGTGATCGCGGTAACGGTCACGCTCCAGGGTCTCTCGGCGGGCCCCGTCGCGCGTGCCCTCGGGGTGGCGAAGCCGCCGCGGTCGGGATGGGCCATTCTCGGCGCCAACGGCCTCGGACTGGCGCTCGCCGAGCGTCTCGCCAAGACGGAGGCCGTCGTGGTGATCGATGTCGCTCCGGAGCGCTGCCGGCAGGCTCGTGATCTCGGCTTCTCCGTCGTCGAAGCCAACGCTCTCGAAGAGGCGACCTTCGGCATCGACGAGATCGAGGCCCGACTCCAGTTCGTCGGCGCGACACCGAACGAGGAGGTGAACTTCCTGTTCGCCCGGCGCGCGCGCGAGTTGCTCAAGGCGAGAAACCTCTGGGTTGGCCTGCGCCGCGATCATTCCGCCATCCATCCGGCAATGGTCGCCGAGATCGGCGGCCGCATCCTCTTCGCCCGTGAGCGCCGGCTAGGCCTTTGGGCCTCGCGGATCGAGACCGGCCTGGCAGAGATCGAGTCGTTCGTCGCCGGCGAGGACGCCGCTCTCCCGCAGGGTGAATCCGCGCTGTGGGCGGACCTCCTCCCGCTCGCGCATCATCGCCTGTCCGTCGTTGCTCCCTTTTCCGAGTCGGTCGCCTTGCGGACCGGAGACATGGTCGACTTCGCGGTTCTGCGATCTCGGCGCAGGGAGATTCGGGAAGCACTCGAATCTTCCGGATGGCAGGGGAGTCAGGAACACAGCCTCTGACCCACCGTCAGGAGAGCAGGTTGCCCTCACTGTCGAGGCGATAGGCGGGTGTCGCGCCGTCCTGGGTCACGATGAACCTGGCGAATCTGGAAGCGCGACGGAGCGTCCTCTCGGGGGACTCGTCGCCGCGCAACTGACCGAAGAGCAGGGCGGCGAGGAGTGCGTCGCCGGCTCCGACGCTGTCACGGACCGGAACAGGTCGTGTCGGCCGCCAGTACCAGCGACTTTCGACCAGCAGGCCGGAACCTCGTGCTCCCGCGGTCACACAAACGTACCTGGCTCCCACTCTATCGGCCAGCCGGCGGGCAGCGTCGGGCAACGAGGTCGCGGTCGAAGCCGTGCCGAGAATTGCCTCGAGCTCGTGGTCGCTGACCTTGACGAGATCCGCCTGACGGGCAAGCTCCAGGACGAGCTCGATGGAGTCGAACGGCGGCCGCAGATTCGCATCGAACACCTTGAGCGCCGACGGGCAACGGTGCAGCAAGGCCTCCAGTCGTGACCGGTTGTGAGCGGATCGTTGCGCGAGCGAGCCGAAGACGACGGCGGCGCTGCAAGCCGCGCTCTCGAGCACGGCCGGCGAGAGCTCGATTCGATCCCAGGCAGCGTCGGGGGCGATCTCGAACTCGGGGCTGCCCTCGACCAGGGCGACGCGGCTCAGGCCCGTTCCGCGTTCCGGGTCGGTCACCACGCCGCGCGTGTCGATCCCCCACGATTCGAGCCGGCGCAACAGCTCGTCGCCGAGCCGGTCTCGCCCGACGGCCGTGACGAGGAGCGGCCTCAGTCCGAAGTTGCGCAGGTGGTAGGCGACATTGAGCGGCGCACCTCCCGGAAACAGGCCCCGCGGCAACGAATCCCAGAGAACCTCACCGAAGCACAGGACCAGCGGAGCCTCGCCCTCACTCATCGGCGAGATTCTCGGTGCTGATCTGGAGATCATGGCAGGCATGGATGAAGGAGGCGGCGGACCATGCCTGGAAGGCTTTTCCCATCGGGCGACCCGTCCGGCTGTGCAGCCACTCGTTGAACTCCCACTCGTGATTCCTGCCGCGATGATTGGCTTGCGCGAGCTTGAACAGTTCCCGGCTGGCCACGTCGCGGAGCCCCAGGCGGTGGATGAAGCGGACCCACATGCCGCCGATGAACGGCCAGATGCCGCCGTTGTGGTAGTGGCCCGGGAGATTGAGGAGGTTCACCGTGTAGTAGGCGCGCCAGTCAGGGTCGCCGGCCTGCACGGGCGGATAGAGATTCGCCACCGGCAGCGGTTCGTTGACGCCGACGCCCCACATGAACCGGAAGGCGGTCCGCGCTCTCTCGGCATCGAGAACATTCCCCAGAAACGCCTGGATGTTCCCCAGCACATCGCACCGCCAATTGAAGGCGAACGGCGTGATCTCCGCCAGGAGGTAGCTCGAGTCGCCCACCGCGAACTGCCGGTCCGCAAAGCTGACCGCGGCGCCCGGCTCGCGCGGTTGCGTCGTCGGCCAGAACGCCGCCAGGATCTTGCTTCGGATCGCCTGTGCCCGCCGCAGCCAGACGCCGGCGTCGTCGAATCTCGTCTGGTATTCGAGCAGGCGTCCGTAGGCGACGACGGCGCGGTACCAGAGGACCTCGTCGTAGAGCACGTGATAGCTGCGACCGAAGAGATCGGTCCAGTCTCCGGCTTCGGGAATCTCGAGCAGCCCGTCGTTGTTGCTGTCGAGCCCCAGAAGCCAGTGCATCAGCCGCGCGAGCGGCAAGGCGAACTCCGCCAGGAGCTTGCGATCGTCGTACTTGCGCATGTAGCGGAAGAAAGCGAGCACTGTCCAGAAGCCGCCGTCGATGGCACAGATTCCGCCGACGCCGCTGTAGTCGGGAAGACCCGAATCGAGGCGCACGTTCGCCGGAACCTGACCACTGTCCGCAAGGTGGCTCAGGAGCGTTCGCAGCGTGGCGACCTGAGCCGCGCGCACATCGGCGTCGGGAAGGTCGAGCGTGTCGATCACCGTCATCGCGCCGTCGCGCGCCCAGATCGCGCGATAGTTGCTGTCGGTGCCGGTGACCTCGTTGTCGGCGGCCGAGCAGGCGGCAAACCCGCCCGGCGTGATGCACTTTCGCAGCGCTACCAGAGCATGGCGGTAGCCCTCGGCGATGAACTCTCGCTCGTTCCTCTCGAGCGCGCTCAGCGCCTCCGCGCTGAACAGGCGCAACAGCGTCGGATCCAGCGGTTCGGCCACCGTGCTCGCCCGGGCGAAAGCAGGAACCTCCGCGATGACGCCGAAATGCGCCAAGCCCTCCACCACGCCATCGGCGAAGGCGCGGGCGGCGCCGAAGGTGGGCAGGTGCAGGACCGCCTCGTGCAGCTCCGGTTGTGCGTTCTCGACGACGATGCCGCGTACGCCCGGCAGGAGAAACATGTTGCTGTCGTTCGCCGTGTCGCCGGCGACCAGGACCTCCGACAGCGGCAGCGCCAGCATCGTGCACAGCCACGCGAGCGCCAACCCCTTGTCGGTATTGGCCGGCAGGACGTCGAGAAACCGGGAGCCCGAGTAGACGATCGAGACTTCCAGGCCGGCGCCGGCGATCTTCGCGCGCAGCTCCTCGAGGATCTCCGGAGTCGCCTGCGCAAGGTACCAGCTCGACTTGTACGGATGCAGGAATTCGGCCGGCTGGCGGGTGACGCCGGGATACGCCACCAGAATTTCCTCGATTCTCGACAGGTCCCACCCTTGCCGGAAGCGTTCGTCGAACGCCTCGATGGGAGCATTGCGGGCGCAGTCGAACAGCTGGGTTCCGACGCCGCCGACGATGTAGTCGGGGGCGGGGAGCGGCTCCGACCTCAATAGCTCCAGGACGTCGCTCACCAGCCGCCCCGAGTTGTAGCAGAGAACCGGCCGGCGAGCCGGCTCCATCGCCTCCCAGACCGTCTTGAAGCGATGGGCGGCTTCCGGGTTGCCGAGCAGGGTGCCGTCGAGATCGCTGGCGAAGAGTCTAATCGGCGTCATTCCAGGGCTCGTCCCATTCCGTGTCCGTCAGAGCGAAGCTCTCCGTCGACCGGCGCTCGACCAGGGCCACCAGTTGCTGGGCAATCCCCGTCCACGTGAACAGACTGCGCGCCTTGTGGGCTCCCATTCTCGCCAAGCGGTCGCGCAGCCGGGGATGGCTGAGAATCTTGTGAATCATCATTCCGAGGTCTTCCCGGTCGAGGGGGTCGGCGTAGAGGGCGTGGCGGCCGAAGGTCAGAGCGCGATAGAGCCCACCGTGAACGGTGACGACGGTGGGCGTGCCGCACGCCATCGCTTCGATGGCTGTCATGCCGAACGGCTCGTAGCGGCTGGAGAGAACGAATACGTCCGCCGCGCGGAAGTAGTCGGCCAGCTCTTCGTCGGGAATGAACGCGCCGAAGCGGACTCGCTGCTGAAGACCCAGCTCGGCGACCAGACCCTCGAGCTCCCTCAACGTCGCCTTTTCCGCCGAGTTGGAGCGCTCCCCCCCGACCGCCAGGTACAGAACCACCTCGGGATTGCGCTCGGCGACGAGCTCGAAGGCACGTATCAGGAGATCGTAGCCCTTGTTTCGCGCCAGGCGCCCTATGGCCATGACGACCGGCCCGTCGAAGCCGAACCGGTGGCGCAAGGCGCGCTCCGTCGACGCGCCGACCGGGAAGAACCGGTTGTCGTCATACCCGGGCGGGATCATGCGGCATTTCTCCGGGGGTGCTTCGTACTCTTCCGTGAGCACCTCCAGCTGCAGCGGAGTCGTCGCGATGACCATGTTCGCCGAGCCGTAGAGAGCGCGCTCGCTGCGTATGCGCCGGCTGAAGTTGTACTGCTTCTCGAATATCTCCTCGCTGCCGGGATAATCACTCTCCATCTGCCTCTTCTTCCAGATCCCCAGAGAGTGCGGCGTATGCAGGTGCGGCACTCCCAGCACTTCGCTCAGGTGCTGCCCGGCGATGCCTGCATCCCAGTAATGACTGTCGATGAACTGGTACTTCAGCCCCTTGCCCTGAATCAGGCGCAGCGCGTTCTCGCTCCATTCCGGCAACTTCTCGAAGAGGTACTCCTTCGGCAGGAAGCCTCGCCCGCCGCACGGCACGCGAACCACCCGCACCTGTTCCGCCACCCAGTCGAACTCGGGCTGGTCCTCGAAGCGCCTCGTCCAGATGTCGACCTCGTATCCGAGCTGGGCGAGCTTCTTCGAGAGCTCCAGGACGTAGACGACCTGGCCTCCCGTGTCCGCTGCTCCCAGCGGCGGATGCGCCGCCACGTAGCCGTGCGTCGAGATCATCGCAATCCGCGGCAGTGTCGAGAGGCTGTTCATCGGGTCGTCGGTCATTTGAATGGAGTCGACCTCCTGTCCTGGTCGGACATTCGTCATCATGGAGCCTGCTTCACGTGGATGGTGCGCGTCGGAAAGGCAAACTCGATGCCCTCGAGATCGAAGAGGCGCTTCAGCTCGAGATTCAACTGCCGGAGACTCACGAAGCGGTCGAGGCCGAGGCCTCCCGTTCGCGCCACGGCCGCGGTCTCGACGACGGGCGCCGGAACCGCTTTCGCGGCCGGTATTGCGAACGAGGCCGGAAGCCCGGCGAGCGTGCCCGCGGCACCGAGGGCCAGGCTCAAGAAGACCGGGGCCGGGAGAATCGGCCGTCCGTCGAACGCTTGCCGTGGTCCTCGACTCATCGCTGTTTCACCTCCGCCCAGAAAGTCCGAGAGCGCAGGCTCCAAATCCGCGTCGAGTCCAGGCGGACCGGCGCCGAGCGTTGCGCTCAGATGGCGGCCCGACCATCTCCCTGACCTCCGGAGAGCGCGCTCTCCGGACCCCTTCGACCGCCAGTATACCCATGCTCGCCAACGGCCTTGCCGCCACCGCGCATTGGCGACAGACTGTTCCTGAGCTCCTGCCGAATGCCCAATCCGCACGCCATCGCCGTACTCGCGCTGACGATCGTCGTGTTCTATCTTTATACCCGGCCACGGATCCGCATGGAGGTGGTGTCGTTCGTCCTGCTCCTGGCGCTGCTGGTGATGTTTCACCTCTTTCCCTACGCGGCAGCCTCCGCGCAGCTGACGGATGCGGAAGTCCTCCACGCCTTCGGCCACCCGGCACTGGTCGCCATCTGCGCACTGATGATCCTCGGCCGCGGGCTGACGATGACCGGCGCCCTGGATCCCGCGGTCCGTGGCCTGGCGCGCATCTGGCGCTGGAACCAGTCCCTCGGCCTGCTGCTGACGCTCGTCATTGCCGGCCTCGCGAGCGGCTTCGTCAACGACACTCCGGTGCTGGTGTTGATGCTTCCGATGCTGCTCGGCATCTCCGAGCGGATCGGCTACCCGGCCTCGAAGGCGCTGATGCCGGTCAATTTCGGCATCCTCGCCGGCGGCATGCTGACGAGTATCGGCACTTCGACGAACCTGCTGATTCTGTCCATCGCCGCCGACCTCGGCATGCGGCCGATGGGCCTCTTCGATTTCAGCTCGACGGCGCTGGTTGCCTTCGCGGTTGCCCTGCCCTACCTCTGGCTGATTGCGCCGCGACTGCTGCCGGGCAATACCGTGCAGGGCGACGAGGCACCACGCGTCTTCGACGGCAGCGTCGTGGTCGAAGCCGGGAATCCGCGACTCGCCGGACGCACGCTCGCCGAGCTGGCGAAGGTTCTCGGCCGGGAGCTGCCCGCCACGGGAGTCTTCCGCGACGGCCGGAAGCTCCCGCCGGAGCCGGCGACGAAGCTCGCGGCCGGCGACTCCCTCTTGCTGCGCGCCAGCCCCAAGGGACTGCACGACCTGGCGTCGGCTTTCCATGCCACCCTCTTCGACCGGGCCGGCCCCGGGCGTTTCGTCGCAGGCGAGGGTGAGCGGGACGATTCACTCCTCGTCGAGGTTGTCATCGGACCGGACTCGCCGATGGCCGGCCGCTCGTTGCGCCAGGCGCGCTTCGCGGCCAATCATCACGTCGTCGTCGTCGGACTCCGGCAAGGTACCGAAGGACTGATCCAGGACGGACGCGATCTCGGCGACATTCCGTTGGCGGCTGGCGATGTTCTGCTCGTCCAGGCGACGGAAGCTCGCATCGCCGACCTCAGGAGGGCCCCCGGACTCCTCCTCCTCGACAGCAGCACGACGCTTCCGCGTTCGCCCAAGGCGTCGTGGGCGCTCGCCATCATGGCCGCGGTAGTCCTCGCGGCGGCGACGGGATGGCTGCCGATCCACGTCTCGGCCCTGGTAGGCGTCCTGGCGATGCTGCTGACCCGCTGCGTGAATCTCGAGGGCCTCGGCCGGGCGATCAGTCTCTCCGTCGTGCTGCTGGTCGCTTCGAGCGTCGCGCTCGGTCAGGCGCTGGTCGAGACCGGCGCGGCCGGGTGGGTCGCACAGGGCATCACCCTGGTCGTGGCAGTCGTTCCACCCGCGGCGCAGATCGCGATCTTCATGGCGTTCGCTGCCCTGCTCACCAACTTCGTCTCCAACAGCGCCGCGGCCGCCGTCGGGACGCCGATCGCCATCGCCACGGCGCAGCAGCTGGGCAGTCCCCTGGAACCGTTCGTGCTGGCCATCCTCTTCGGCGCCAACCTGAGCTATGCGACGCCCATGGCCTACCAGACCAACCTGCTGGTCATGAACGCCGCCAGCTACACGTTCCGCGACTTTCTGCGCGTCGGAACTCCGCTCGTGCTGCTGATGCTCACGACCCTGTCGATCCTGCTGGCTCGCCGCTACGGGCTCTGAGGCGGTCCGGCTGGACCCCGCCTGCTGAACCGCGCATCCCGACCGCGCGCATCCTCGGGGCTGGCGACAGCGGGATTCAACCACTCGATGATGGCGGCGTAGCCGAGGCTCTCCGGATCGTTGCGCAGGTAGGCGTGGACGACCGCGAGCACGTCGAAGCCTTCCCGCAGCTGGAAGGTGAGCGTCGGATCCTGAATCTCGCCGCGCACCACGCCGCCGACATAGTCCTCCGGCGTGAGC
>JBGARM010000009.1:0-21259 GCA_044230215.1 Thermoanaerobaculia bacterium
CGCTCCTCCGAGGTCGGGGAAGCGCTCGCGCACCGGCACCGGCTCGGCGATCTCGAAGCGCAGGATCTGGGCGAGGGTGAGTCCGTCGCGCACGGCGACGCCGCAGAGCAGCTCGCATGCCGTGAGCGCCAGGGCATACTGATCGCACGCCGGTCCGGTCGGTTCGTGGCGCAACTGCTCGGGCGCGAGATAGAGCGGGGTCCCCACGACAGCCGAGCTCGCGGTGAGCCGCGTCGCCTCGGTATCCGAGAAGTCCGCACGCGCGATGCCGAAGTCGATGACCTTGGTGACCGCGCGCCCGCCCTCGGAGCAGACGAACAGATTCGACGGCTTGAGGTCGCGATGGACGATTCCCGCGGCGTGCGCGGCGTCGAGCCCGGCCACGGCATCGGCGAGAATCGCGGCGACCACTGCCGGCGGCAAGGCGCTCTCGCCACGCGCCCGGCAGTCGGCGAGGAGGGCCTCGGCGGAGCGCCCCTCGAGCAGCTCGAGCACGAGATAGGGCGCTCCCCAGTCGGCCTCCGCGAAGTCGTAGACGGCGACGACGTTCGGATGGCGGAGGCCGGCGAGGAGCCGCGCCTCATTGAGGAATCGCCGATGGGCACTGTCGGCGGTCTCGCCGGGCAGCAGGAGCTTGACCGCCGCGTCGCGCTCCAGTGTCTCGTGGCGGGCACGGAAGACGACGCCCATGCCGCCGGCGCCGATCACCTCGGTGAGGGTGTAGCTGCCCAGGCGACGACCCAGGAGCTCACGCTCGTCGCCGAGCTCGAGCCTCCCCTCGCACTTCACGCAACGGATCGCGCTCGCCGCCGCGGCAATCGTGCCGCAGTTCGTACAACGCCGAATCTCCACCCGCCCTCCGCTTCGAGAGAGGCGATCCTATGTCCTTCCCGCCGCGTGGTGACAAGCGACCCGCAGACTGCGGCGACGATCGACCGGACGGGTTTCGCCGGCGACCAGGAGCTGCCGGCCCCGTCCCCGCTTACGGCTGCTGCCAGTACTGCACCGGCGGCTCGACGACGGTCGGCCACACCCGCTTCATCGTCTCGCCCTCGTAGATCTCACCGTTCTTGACCACCCAGTGGATCTTCGTCGTGTTGTGGATGTCGGCGATCGGGTCGGCGTCGAGCACGATCATGTCGGCGAGCTTGCCGCTCTCGATCGTGCCGAGGTCGGGCAACAGGCCGAGCTTCTCGGCGGCGCGCTCGGTCGCGGCGCGCAGGGCTTCGTGCGCGGTGAGCGCCTGGCCGCGGCCGTCCTCGCCCGCCATGGCCCAGATCTCCCAATGCGGCCCCAGCCCCTGCACCTGGCCGTGGGCGCCGAGCGAGATGTTGCCGCCGGCGTGCGCCACCTTGGCGACGCCCTCCGCGACCAGCGGGAACTGGTACTCCGACGGCTCCACCCACGGGTGACGGCGCCCCCAGGCGTCGAGCGCGAAATGCGGCGTGAAGCGGTTGAGCTTCGGGTCGGCGTGGGCGTTCCTCTCCTGCCAGAAGTAGAGCTCGCCCCACGGCCCGCCGTAGGAGACGAGCAGCGTCGGGGTGTAGGTCGTCTTCGTGGCAGCGAGAAACTGCGCCGCGTCGTCGCCGAGCTCGACCGGCAGCGAGTGCTCGAAGGCGGTGAAGCCGTCCATCGCCATCGACAGGTCGGAGAACAGCTCGCCGCCGCCCTCGGCGGTGAGCAGCATGTGCTCCTGGCGCGCCGCTTCGGCGAACCAGCGACGCTGCGCCCGGCGCGGCTGCTGGTAGACCTTGATCATGATCGCGCCCCAGGCCTGCATTCTCTTCACCTGGCGCCGCGCGTCCTCGAGGCTGTCGACCTTGGCCCAGATGTCCTGCGCCTGGCCGCCGTAGAGCACCATGCCCGAGGAGTAGGTGCGCGGGCCGACCATCCGGCCCGCTTCCACCATCTCGGCCTGGGCGAAAACGTCGACGGTCGGCGCCGACGGATCGTAGGTCGTCGTGACGCCGTAGGCGAGATTCGCGAGATACTCCCACTTGGTCTCCGGGAAGAGCTCGAACGCCGAGTAGTGAAGGTGGGCGTGGGTGTCGATGAACCCGGGGATGATCGTCTTGCCGCTGGCGTCGAAGGTCGCGGCTCCCGCCGGTACCGGGACTTTGCCCGGCGCGCCGACGCCGACGATCCGGTTGTCGGTGACCACGACGTCGGCCAACGGCAGAATCTCGTCGCCGCGCATGGTGACGACGCGCGCGTTCTGGAGCACGAACGAGCCCGAAGGCTGCGCGCGTGGAACGGTGAGCGCAATCTGGATCTCGTCCGGCTTCGGCAGCTTGAGATCGGGCTCCTTCTCCTCCTCGCCCTTGCTTTTGCCCTCCTTCTTCTCGCTGTCGCCTTCCGCCTTCGCTTTGAGCGCCGCCTTCCGCTTCTCGTCGGCGACGAACGCCAGGGCGCGATCGATCGGCAGGCGATAGAAGGTGTTGCCTAAGCCCCAGGTCAGCGTCTTGCCGCCGTCGGCCCAGCCGAGGAAGGCGCCGGCGATGTCGGTGAGCCGCACGACCGGCAGAGGCGAGCTCTCGAGCGCGAGCTCGACCGTCTCGGCGGTCTTCGCCGGCGGCCACTCGCCGAGGTAGACCTCGTCGCGCGAGGTGAAGGCGACCCAGCGCCCGTCGGGCGAGGGCGACACTTCGGAGGTCACCGGCAGGCGCAGGTGGGTCTTCTTGTCGCTGCCGTCGAGCCGGATCGAGACCAGGTCGGTCTTCACCTCGTCTTTCGGCTTCTTGCCCGGCACCGCCTCGGCGTACAGGACGCGCTCGGCGTCCTCCGGGGTCCGATCGTCGCGCAGGAAGGCGGCGTAGGGGTGGAAGACCTGCCCCGCCCCCAGGCCGACGTTCGCGATGTAGGTCGTCGCTCCACCCGCCGACGGCAGCCAGGCGAGCTCGAAGCTCTGCTCCTCCTCCGGCTGGCGGCCGCGCAGCTCGAGGCCCGAGCCCTTGAAGATCAGGAGCTTGGCGCCCGACGGCGACCAGACCGGATTGGCGTAGTGCGCCGCGACCCGGGTCAGCTTCGTCGGCGTGCCTCCGCTGAGCGGCACCTTCCAGACGGCGCCGAGGTCGCGGTCGCTCCACGAGACGAAGGCGACCGTCTGGCCGTCGGGCGAGATCGCCGGCGCGTACTCGCGGGAAATCTCGCCGACGTCGCTCACCAACCGTACCGGCTCGCCCACTGCCTTGCCCGCCTCGAGCGGCTGGCGCCAGAGCCGGCCGAGAGCCTCGAAGACGAGGACGCGGCCGTCGGCGCTCTGCTGCGGCCGGCGCAGCACCTTCACCTGCAGCGGACCCTTGGCGACGCCGTCCTCGAAGCTGACCCGCGGCGCCGCCCACTGCTCGACCTCGGCGGTGAACGGAATCTCGGTGCGGGCGCCGTCTGCGATCGAGAAGCGCGCGATCCGGCCGCGATCGGCGATGACGATCGACCCACCGTCGGGTGTGAACGAGTAGCCCGGGTAGAGGTCGGCCGCGGCGAAGCCCTCCATCTCGTCCTTGCCGAGGCCTCGCGCCAGAATCCGCTCGGAGCCGCTCGCGAGGTCGCGCAAGACCAGCACGGTGTCGCCGTCGCGGCGGCTCAGGTAGGAGAGCTTCGTACCGTCGGGCGAGAGCGCCGGGCGTACCCCGCCGCCGACGCCGCCGGTGATCTGCGCGACCTCACCGGTGCGGCGATCGTGCCGGGCTACCTGGAAGAGCCCATCCTGCAGATTCGGAATGTAGTTGAACGGGCGCTGGCGGCGCGCGAAGTAGATGAATCGGCCGTCCGGCGAGGCCACCGCGCCGGAAGAGTTGTGGGTGTCGTCCGAGTTCGTCAGCTTGACGCCAGCGCCACCGTGGCGGCTCCACAGGTAGAGCTCGACCGGCGGGATGCCGGCGAGCTTGCCGTCCTCGCGACGTGCGATCAGGAACTCGCCGTCGGGCGTCCAGTCCGCCGTCCGGGTGTAGGCATCCTTCTCCTCGGTGAGCGCCCGCGGGTCCTTGCCGTCGGCGTCGGCGAGCCAGATGTTCTCGATGCCGCCGCGGTCGCTGGTGAAGGCGATCGTCCTGCCGTCGGGCGAATAACGCGGCTGCGAGTCCCAGGCCGGGCCGGAGGTGAGCCGGCGCGCCTTGCCGCCGCCGATCGGCAGGTCGTAGAGATCGCCCAGCAGGTCGAAGACGATCGTCGCCCCGTCGGGCGACACGTCGACCGAAGTCCAGGTCCCCTGGCTCGCCGCGAAAGCGATCCGGCGGGCGCCCGGCTGCGGCTGGTTGATCTCCGCCGCCGGATCCTCGGGCTTCTTCTTCTCCGTTTCCCTGGCTCCGGCGCGGCCCGCGTCGAGGCCGAAAGCAGTGACTAGACAGGCGATGACGTAAGCCGGCGGCACCGATCGGCGCATGGAGCTCCTCCTGAAACCGTTAGGGTTTCGAGCCTAGCTCACGATACGAGCGGTGAGGAAAAAGGTTGAGGAGATGTCGCACGCCTCGCCGCCGGCCGTCGCGGTTTCTCCCGCCAAGACCGCGTTCCGTTTGTGCAGTGTCAGCCCCGAGGAGGCGAGGCCGCCGACAGAGTGCGGGAGAGACTCTCCCGGCCCGTTTCAGTCCGGCGAGGCGGAGGAACCGCTGGCGAGGATCGGGACCTTCGCCAGATCGTCGGCGTCGAGGAGCACGAGGTTGCCGCGATCGTCGGCCAGGGCAAGCGTTGTCCCGGACGCCGCGGCGGCGCCCGCGACTCCGAGGCTGGTCGCGATCGTCGAGCGTACCGTCCAGCCGATCGCGCCGCTGGCGTCGCGCGCGAGATCGAAGCGCAGCACGGTCGCAGCCCCGGTGCTCCAGAAGGAGTGATCGCCCGCCGCTGCGAGACCGTAGAGGGGACGGCCGAAGGTCGGGAGGCGGGCGACCCGTCCGCGCGACTCGTCGAACAGTACCAGCTCCGCCGGATCGATGCCGAGCAGGACCCGAGCCTGGATCCCCGGCAGGACGACCCAGCGATAGCCCGCCCGCGAAGCGACCTCGGTCTTGGTCGCGCGCCATCGTCCAGCAGCCGCGCCGGCCTGGCGATCGAGGCGAGCGGCGAAGCCCGCCCACGTGCCGAGCCAGATCCGGTCGCCGGCGGCGTCGACAGAGAGAGCATGGAGCTCCGCCGGGAGACCGGTCGCGCGTCCGACGTCGATGCTCTCGAGCTCCTCGAGTCCTGGCCAGCTCCAGCGCTTCACCGTGCGATCCGACGAAGCGGACCACAGCGAGCCCGCGGCGAGATCGAGCGCGTTGACGAGATAGTCGTGCGCCCGCGAGCGGAACTGGACCTCCATCGCCGGCAGCTTCCAGACGGCGAGCGTACGATCGTCCGACGCGCTCGCCAGGCGGTCGCCGTCGAGGGCGAGGCCATCGATCGCGCCGACGCCGAGGCGGGCGAGGTCGTCGACCACCGTGACGCCGCCGTTGGCGAAGCGGAAGATGCGACCGTGCTCCAGGAATCGGCCGACGATCGAGCGCACACGGATCGATTCGCTCATGCCGGCGATTCCCGGCCGCAGGCGGCAGACTCCGCGCACGATGAGGTCGATCTCCACTCCGGCGCGCGAGGCATCGTAGAGCGCCCGCACGATCTCCGGATCCTCGAGCGAGTTCATCTTGGCTACGATCCTGCCCGGCACCCCGCAGCGGCTGTGTTCCGCCTCCCGCGCGATCAGCGCCAGGACGCGCGCGCGCATGTTCATCGGCGCGACCACCAGCTTCTCGAACCGTTGCCGGCCGATATGCCCGGACGTCAGCAGGTTGAACAGCTCGGCGGTATCGGCGCCGAGGGCTGTGTCGCTGCTGAAGAGACCGAGGTCGGTGTAGAGGTCGGCAGTGTCCGTGTTGTAGTTGCCGGTCGCGAGGTGGACGTAGGTGCGGACGCCCTCCGGCTCCTGGCGCACCACCAGCGAAACCTTGGCGTGCGTCTTGTAGCCCACGACACCGTAGGCGACGTGCGCGCCGGCCCCCTCGAGGGCTTCCGCCCATTCGATGTTGCGCGCCTCGTCGAAGCTCGCCTTGAGCTCCACCAGCACCGCGACCTGCTTGCCGCGCTCGGCGGCCTCGACGAGCGCCTGCACCACCGGCGAGTTGCGCGACGTCCGGTAGAGCGTTTGCTTGATCGCCAGCACCGCCGGATCCGCGGCAGTGATCCGCAGGAAGCGTTCGACGGAGCTCGCGAAAGCGTCGTAGGGGTGGTGGACGAGGAGGTCGCCGCCGCGGATGACGCGGAAGATATCGATCTCGCGGCCGTCGCCGGCCGGCTCCAGCCGCGGATGGGTCTGCGGACGCCAGGGCTCCACCCGCAGCGCCGGCAGCGGCAGCGAGCAGAACTGGGCCAGGTCACGCGCGGCGAGCGGCGCCCGCACCTCGTAGACGTCCTCGGGCCCCACCTCCAACTCGGCGGCGAGCAGCGAACGCATCCACTCCGGCATCTCCGGCACGACCTCGAGGCGCACCACCGCGGCGAAGCGCCGGGCCTGGAGATCCTCCTGCACCGACTCGAGGAGGTCCTCGGCCTCCTCCTCGTAGCGAGCGACATCGGCCGCCCGGGTGACCCGGAACGGATACGACTCGAGGATCTCCATGCCGGGGAAGAGGCGCTCGAGGAACTCGGCGATCACCACCTCGAGGGCGATGAAGCGCATCGAATCGGGCAGCTGAATCCAACGCGGCAGGGAGGGCGGTACCTTGAGGCGCGCGAAGCGGACCTCGGCGCTCGCCGGCGATCGCAACGCGACCGCCAGCGAGAGGGAGAGGTTGGAGATGAACGGGAACGGATGGGAGGTGTCGAGTCCGAGCGGCGTGAGGATGGGAAAGACGGTGTGGGAGAAGAACCTCTCGAGGTACGTGCGCTCCGCCGGCCCGAGATCGCGGAAGCCGACCAGCTCCACGCCGTGGCGGGCGAGCTCGGGCAGGATCGTCTCGAGCAGAAGAATGCGTTGCTGACTCTGCCGCGCCCGCACCCGGGAACCGATCTCGGCCAACTGCTGCGCCGGTGTCCGGCCGTCGGGCGACAGCGCCTGCGAGCGGCTCTTTTGCTGCAGCTTGAGTCCGCCCACCCGCTTCATGAAGAACTCGTCGAAGTTGGCGCCGAAGATGGCGATGAACTTGAGGCGCTCGAGCAGCGGCAGGCTGGGGTCTTCGGCCTCGGCCAGCACGCGCGAATTGAACTCGAGCCAGGAGAGCTCGCGATTGAGGAAGGGTGAGACGTCCTCCCCGGCGGGGCCATCGGGCCCGGTCGCGGGCCCCGACTGATTCTGTGCGATCGTTTCCGTCATCATTTCCCCGGCGCGAATCGCGGGAGCATCCCCTGGCGCTCGTCGCGGCTGCCCTGCGGAAGTCTACCCTCCCGGTGTGTCGCCGGCGTGACAAGGACCTGCCGGCGGGGACGACCGGGTGGTAAGATTCTGGCTCGCCAATTTCCCGATTGACGCTCCGAACCCACCTTCTCCGCCCGAGGGCCGCATGAAACTCGACTCGATCATCAAGAGGTTCCTGCCTCGCGAGGAGCGCTTTCAGGAGCTGCTCCTCAAGGACACGCAGAATCTGACCCGCGCCGCCGAGCTTTTCCTCGCCATCGCCAGGAGCACAAAGCTCGAGGATCGCCGGATCAAGCTGGTCGAGCTCAAGGCGCTGGAGCACGAGGGCGACGAGATGACCCGTCAGGTCTTCGAGGCGCTCAACCGCTCGTTCATCACCCCGCTCGACCGCGAGGACATCCGCTCGATCGCCGTCGACCTCGACGACATCCTCGACTACCTGGAGGGGATCGCCCGCTATCTGGTGATCTTCCAGATCGACGAGGCGCCCGAGCCGCTCACCCGCTTCGCCGAGATTCTGCTCGAAATGGTCGGCCAGATCGACTCGGTGACCCGGCTGATCTGGGACCTGGGCAACGAGGCCCAGGTGCGCGACAAGCTGGTGCGCATCTCGGAGCTCGAGAATCAGGGCGACGACCTCTTCCTGACGGTGATCGCCGACCTCTTCCGGGCCGACAGCGGCAGGAACGCCATGGACACCATGAAGTGGAAGGAGATCTACCAGAACCTCGAGGACGCCTGCGACTCGTGCAAGGACTTCACCCACATCATCGGCAACGTGGTGATCAAGAACGCCTGAGCCGGCCTCCTTCCTCCCAGCCATGACCGTCCTCATCGCCATCATCGTCGTCGCCCTGGTCTTCGACTTCCTGAACGGCTTCCACGACGCCGCCAACTCGATCGCCACCGTCGTCTCGACCCGGGTGCTCTCGCCGCAGCAGGCGGTCGCCTGGGCGGCGTTCTTCAATTTCATCGCCGCCTTCGTCCTCGGCACCCACGTCGCGAAGACGATCGGCAAGGGGATGATCGACATCTCGATCGTCACCGCTCCGGTGATCCTCGCCGGCCTCCTCGGGGCGATCTTCTGGAATCTGGTGACCTGGTATTACGCCATCCCGGTCTCCTCCTCGCACGCCCTGGTCGGCGGCTACGCCGGCGCCGCCATCGCCAAGGCCGGCTGGGGCTCGATCCTCTGGTCCGGCTGGACCAAGACGCTGCTCTTCATCGTCCTCGCGCCGGCGATCGGCCTGCTCCTGGGCTTCTTGCTCATGGTCGCGGTGAGCTGGATCTTCCGCCGTACGCGCGTGCACAAGACAGACCGGCTCTTTCGCCGGGCGCAGCTCGTCTCGGCGGCGCTATACAGCCTCGGGCACGGCGGCAACGACGCCCAGAAGACGATGGGCATCATCACCGGCCTGCTCGTCACTTCAGGCCTGCTGACGAAGTTCGAGGTTCCCTACTGGGTCATTCTGATCAGCAACGGCGCTATCGCCCTCGGCACGCTCTTCGGCGGCTGGCGGATCGTCAAGACGATGGGCGCGAAGATCACCAAGCTGCAGCCGACCGGCGGCTTCTGCGCCGAGACCGCTGGCGCGCTGACCCTCGTCGGTGCGACTCTCGCCGGCATTCCGGTCTCGACCACCCACACCATCACCGGCGCGATCATGGGCGTGGGTGCGACCAAGCGGCTCTCGGCGGTGAAGTGGGGCGTCGCCGGCCGCATCGTCTGGGCCTGGGTGCTGACCATGCCGATCTCCGCCCTGGTCGCGGCGGCCTGCTACCTGGCGGTCTCGCGCTTCCTCGGCGCCTGATGTTGCGGCGGCGTCTTCCGCCGCTTCCCTTTCTCTGATCCAATTCCGGGCACGATGAGCCCGGCCTCCCGCAAGAGCCGCAAATCCAAGGCTCCGGCCGGCGGCGCGAGCCAAGGCGGGGGCAAGCTCCCGGCGGCGCCGCCCTCCGGGCGCCTGGCTGCCATCGACATCGGCTCGAACTCGATTCACATGGTGGTCGTGGAGCGCGGCGGACCCGGTGGGTATCGCGTCCTGGCGCGCGAGCGCGACATGGTGCGGCTCGGCAAGTCGGCGCTCGCCGACGGCGCGCTCTCCGGCAAGGCGATGCGCAAGGGCCTCGAGGCGCTGCTCAAGATGACCACTCTCGCCCGCCTGAAGGGGGCGAGCGAGATCGTCGGCGTCGCCACCAGCGCGGTGCGCGAGGCGGCCAACGGGCGCGACTTTCTCGCCCAGGTCCGCGCCCTCACCGGGCTCGACGTTCGCATTCTCTCCGGCGAGGAGGAGGGCACGCTGATCTTCCGCGCCGTGCAGCACGCGGTCGATCTCTCGCAAGGCACCGTCGTGCTGGCGGACATCGGCGGCGGCTCGACCGAATGGTGCGTCGCGCGGCGCGGCGAGCTCGCCTCCGTGCAGAGCGTGCCGCTCGGGTCACTGCGTTGCAGCGCGATGCTCGAGGGCGACCCCCCCGTCGCGCGCTCCGTCGAGCGTCTTCGGCGCGCCCTCCGCGACGGCCTCGCGAAGCTCAAGACGCCGAAGACGACCGCTCGCCTCATCGCCACCTCGGGCACCGCTGCCTGCTGCGGCGATCTCGCCGACCTTCTCGCCGGCCGCGAGCACAGCGCGATGATCGGCGGCCTGCGCGAGCTCCGGCTGCGCGAGCTCAACACCGTCGTCGCCGGGCTCGAGAAGCTGACCGTGAAAGAGATCGCCGCGCTGCCGCCGGTCGGCGCGCCGCGCTCGGGCTCGATCCTCGCCGGCGCGATCCTGCTCCAGGAATTGGCCGTCCGGGTCGGCGTCGACCGCCTCTTCCTCTGCGACCGCGCCCTGCGCGAAGGCCTCGTGCTCGAGGCGCTCGGCGCGCCGACGGTCGCGGACCCCGGTTTCGGCGAGGTCCGCCGGCGCCAGGTTTCCGACCTCGCGAGCCGCGCCCCGGGGATGCTCGTCCATGCGCAGCAGGTGGCGCACCTCTCCCTCCGCCTGTTCGATCTCACCGCCCCGGTCCACAATCTCGGCGCCCGGGAGCGCGAGTGGCTCGAATTCGCCGCCCTGCTGCACGATATCGGCCACTCGATTCACTTCGAGCGCCACCACAAGCACAGCCACTACCTGATCACCACCGCCGACCTCGACGGGTTCGACCGGCGCGAGATCGAGATCATCGCCGAGGTGGCGCGCTACCATCGTGGCGCGCCGCCGCGCCTGCGCCATGCGTCGTTCGCGGCGCTGCGGCCCTGGCAGCAACGCACGGTCGAGAAGCTCACCGCGCTCCTGCGCGTCGCCAATGCGCTCGACTGCACCCACGCCACCCGGGTCATCGACCTCTACGCCTCGCTCCAAGGGCGCCGCGAGGTACGGGTGGAGGTGCTCTCGCCGTTCGAGGTGGACCTCGAGCTGCAGTCGGCGCGTCAGCGCGCCCGCCTTTTCCGTCGGGTCTTCGGCCGTCGCCTCACCTTCCGCCAAGGCCTGAAAAAGCTCGCACACCGACGGTAATCCGCACTGTCACAAGGAGTTAACAGCGCTCTCGCCGGCCGGTCCCGAAAGCGCTGCGGAAATTGTCCCTCGCCAGCCCGCGCGAAGCCCTTTACCCGCGGCACTCGTATCTACCAAGCGCTTTGTTTGCAGCACTTAGTCGGATTGCACAAGAAACAGTGCAGAACGCTGACGGGCACCGCGCGGGCGCGCTTTGAACCTCGACCAAGAGCTCTTTTCCACAGCCTTTTCCACCTCCGTTGCGGAGAACCACGGAGATCCCCGCCAGACGGCGTTCCGGCGCCGGTGTACACTCCCGCCCCACCCCGTTTATGGCCTACTCCTTCGCTCCCAGACTCCGCCTCGCACCGCTCTGGCCGGCCCTCGCGGCCCTCGCTCTGGCGGGCGTCCTGGCCTCGATCCTGCTGCCGCGGACGCTCGCCGAGGCGGCGACCGCCCAGTTGGCGCAGGAGACCCGCCTGCTCATGGCGGCCGTGCCGGCGCCGGCGGAGTTCACCGGGCCGGATCTCGCCCTCGAGGCGCGGCTGCGGCAGCTCGTCGCCGGCACCGACTTCCGCATCACGGTCGTCACTCTCGACGGCAGGGTGCTCGCCGACAGCGACCGGCGCGACGACGAGCTCGCGGCGATGGACAACCACTCGACCCGCCCGGAGATCGTCCAGGCTCTGGCCCGCGGCGAGGGCAGCGCCGTCCGCCACAGCGATACCACCGGGCACGACACGCTCTACGCCGCCCGCCTGGTCCGCGACGGCGCCGGGCGATCCTGGATCCTGCGCCTCGGCCAGCCGCTCGCGACGATCTCCGCCCTCAATCGCCACCTCTCGCGAATCCTCCTGCTCGCCGTTCTCGCCGCCCTGGTCCTGGTCGCGCTGGTCTCCTGGTGGCTGACGCGCGCGCTCTTCCGCCCGCTGGGCGATCTCCTGGCGCTCATGGATGCCATGGGGCGCGGCGACTACGCCGTCCCATTTCGCATTCCCGAGCAGCGCGAGCTCGCCCGGCTCGGCAACTCCCTGGCGCGAATCGCACGCCACGCCGGCGAGCAGCTCCGGGCGGTCGAAGCGGAACGCGACCATCTTCGCGCCACCGTGGCCGGAATGTCCGAGGGCGTGCTGGTGACCGACGCCCGCGGCCGGGCACAGCTGCTGAACCCGGCCTTCTGCGAGATCTTCGGCCTGCCGGCGAACGCTCCGCCGTCGGATGTCCTCGACCTCGCCCGTGAGCCCCGGCTGGTCGATCTCATCCGGCAAGTGCTCGGCGAAGGCGGCGAGCGCAGTCTGCATCTCGAGCGCATGGAGCCGGTGCGCCGCACCCTGGAGCTCGCGGGGGCGCCACTCGGCACGCACGAGGGGGCCGTCGTCGTGGTGCGCGACATCACCGAGGCAGAGCAGCTCCATCGCATGCGTCGCGACTTCGTCGCCAACGTCTCGCACGAGCTCCGCACGCCACTCTCCGCCATCCAGGGCTACGCCGAAACGCTCTGCGACGGGGCGATCGACGAGCGCGACACCGCCCTGCGCTTCAGCCAGCGCATCGTCGATCAGTGCCGGCGTCTCGCGGCACTCCTCGCCGACCTCCTCACCCTCTCCCGCCTCGAGGGCAAGGAACCGCTCGAGACGCTCGAGGCGGTCGACCTGCGGAAAGTCGCGCGCGAGGCGCTCGAGCTGGTCGCCGGCCAGGCAGCGGCGAGAGAGGTCTCGATCGAGCTCGTCCCGGGACCGTCGCCGGTCGTCCCCGGCGACCCCGAAGGTCTCTTCCGCCTGCTCGCCAACCTGCTCGAGAACGCGGTCAAGTACAACCAGCCCGGCGGCCGGGTCACCCTGACCCTCGACACCCGGGACGATCCCTCGCCCACCGCGGTCATCGCGGTGGAAGACACCGGCATCGGCATCCCGGGAGGGGCGCTGCCGCGCATCTTCGAGCGCTTCTACCGCGTCGACAAGGGGCGCGCGCGCGAAGAGGGCGGCACCGGGCTCGACCTCGCCATCGTCAAGCATGTCGCCCAGGCGCACCAGGGCCGGGTCGAGGTCGAGAGCGAGCTCGGCAAGGGCTCGAAGTTTCGCGTCCTGCTGCCGCTGCAGGTCCCCTGACTGGGGTCCCCCGACATTCCTTAGCGCCGGCGGCACCCTCGGAAGTCGCTCCGTAGCGCCTGTCGCACGCCTGTCACATCCGCGTCGCAGCTTCGCAGACTCCCACCGGTATCTTGCCTGGGACTCGCAGCGCCCTTTCGAAGCCGACTCGCCGGGCGCGGCCAGGAACCATCGATCCGTCAACCTCAAGGAGGAGTCTCACCATGCGCAAGTCTTTCGTGTTCACCGCCGCCCTCTGCCTGTTCGCCCTGGCCTTCGGGGTCGTCTCGTCCGCCGGGGCGCAGGTCGTCGGCCTCTACTACAACGAAGTCACCAAGGACGGCCGGGTCTACGTGTTCAACACCCCGGAGACCTTCAACGCCTGGAGCGCCAGCGGCGAGATGGGCAAGGCGGTGACCCTGATCGGCCGCGCCGAAGGCGGCCTGACCCTGGTGGGCGAGAACGAGACGGCGATCGACCTCTACAATTTCAAGCACAATCTGCCGGCCTACGACCGGCCGACCCCGAAGCCGATCGTCCCGCCGGCCTACCCGGCGACGAAGATCCAGGGCCGCGTCTTCGCCGACTTCACCAGCAAGGAGAACAAGACGGATGCCGGCGTCAAGAGCTCCGACAGCGGCGTCGGCGTCGACGTGAAGCGTTTCTACTTCACCCTCACCCATGAGTTCGACAAGACCTGGTCGGCGCAGTTCCAGAGCGACATCGGCGACCAGGGCGCCCGCCGCTACGATGTCTTCGTCAAGAAGGCCTACATCCAGGGCAAGTACTCGGATGCGCTCGCCGTGCGCGTCGGTTCGGCCGACACGCCGTGGATTCCGTTCGCCGAGAACATGTACACCATGCGCTACTTCGAGCAGACGATGACCGACTCGCTCGGCTTCGGCACCTCGGCCGACTGGGGCGTCCACGTCCTCGGCAAGTTCCTGGCCGGCAAGATCGACTACCAGGTGAGCGCCCTGAACGGCAAGGGTTACAGCAACCCCACCCGCACCGAGAGCGTCGACTTCGAAGGACGCATCACCGTCAAGCCGATCGCCGGCTTCACCCTCGGCCTCGGCGGCTACTCCGGCAAGCTCGGCAACGAGACCAAGACGACGCCCGCCAAGCACACCGCCGAGCGCTTGAACGCCTTCGCCGGCTGGACGGGCAGCCGGGTCAACGTCGGCGTCGAGTACTTCCAGGCCAAGAACTGGAAGAACGTCACCACCGACGCCACCGACAAGGCGGACGGCTACTCCATCTGGGCGCAGTTCGCCCTGACCAAGACGATGCGGATCTTCGCCCGCTACGACCAGGCCGATCCGAGCAAGGATCTCGCCCCGGCCAAGCAGATCACCTACTACAACCTCGGCTTCGAGAAGCAGTTCAACAAGTCGTTCACCGGCAACATCGGCTACAAGTACGCCGAGACCGACGGCGGCGCGGTGAGCACCGGCAACGGCGGCGTCGGCGCGGGCGCGATCAACGGCAAGTATCAGGAGATCGGCGTCTGGGCGGTCTACAACTTCTGAGACCACTTTCATAGCCTCCCTCGGGTCGGGGAGACTCCGCGAGTCGGAGTCTCCCCTCTTTTTCTATCCGGTGTTACATTGGCCCACGAGGCGGAACGGACAGGCACATGGAAAGACATCGAGACCAGGATTTCGAGCAGATTCGCCAGTCGCTGCTGCGCATGGGGGGGCTGGTCGAACGGATGATCAGCGAGGCGATGGCGGCGCTCGTCGAGCGCGACACCTCGCGCGCGCAGGCGGTGATTCGCACCGACAGCGAAGTCGACCATCTCGAGAAGGAGCTCGACAACGCCTGCTATGCGGTGCTGGCGCTGCAGCAGCCGACGGCGATCGATCTGCGGTTCCTCGTCGCGGTGATGAAGATCTCCACCGACCTCGAGCGCATGGGTGACTCGGCGGTCAACGTCGCCCAGGCGGTCGAGATCCTCAACCAGGAGCCGCCGCTCAAGCCGTACATCGACCTGCCGCGCCTCGCGGTCATCACTCAGGAGATGGTGCGCGACGCCCTCGACAGCTTCGTCCGCCGCGACGCCCGCGCCGCATTCGAAGTCTGCCGCCGCGACGACGAGGTCGACGCGCTCTACCGCCAGCTCTTCCGTGAGCTCTTGACCTACATGATGGAAGACCCGCGCACGGTGGCGCGCGCCCTCCACCTGCTGCTCATCGCCAGGAACTACGAGCGCATCGCCGACCACGCCACCAACATCGGCGAAGACGTCGTCTTCTTCGTCGAAGGCCGCGACATCCGCCACCTGGCCCCGATCGACATCGCCGAGCGGCCCTGACCCGGGCCGCTCCGGCGCCGCCGACAGCGCTCACGGCACGGTCGTGGTCCACACCGCAGTGCCGTTCGACTCGAAGCCGTCGGCGAAGACCCAGGCCGGATCGAGCTTCCGGGTCACATAGACCATCCCGGCGTCGGCGTCGGCACCGACGTCCTTGGCGGGAACGCCGATCGCCAGCTCGTCGGGGCCGTCGGCGGTCGGCAAGTGCTCGAGATCCTTCGCCGCCAGAACCGACCCGAAGTTGTCGTCTGCGGCGTTCGTCCCCTGGACGAAGGACTGCGAGAAGTTGATCCCCTTCGCGGCGTCGACGTCGAGTCCGGTCCCGGTCCCCCAGGCGAGGAAGACGAATCCGGTATCGGTGCCCCCTTCGCCGGGAGCGCCGATCGCCAGATCGTCGCGGCCGTCGCCGTCGAAATCGCCGGCGGCGAGCGCGTGGCCAAAATGCTCGACGCCGTCGGCGGCGCCGGGCACGCCACCCACCCCTTGCTGCAGCAAGAGGCTGCCAGCGGTCGAGAGTTGGGCGAACACCGGAGCGGCGGCGAGCGGCAATGCGAGAGCCAGGATCCAGGCACGAAGAGCGCTGTCGGCGGCGGGCCTGCGGGGGCTTGGAGTGGGCATGCGGCGAGGCTAGACGTGCCGGCCGGCGACGAACACCCACGAAAGTCATGGCGGCCCACCCGCCAAGGATCGTCCGGGCGAGCCGCGCGGCGCGGCTATTCGAAACGCAGGGCGTCGATCGGATCGAGCGCCGCGGCCCGGCGGGCGGGGTAGAAGCCGAAGAAGATGCCGATCAGGGCGGCGAAACCGAACGCCATGAAGATCGGCCCCGGACCGAGCGCCACCGGCCAGCCGGCGTAGCGGGCAATGATCTCCGACGCCCCGACGCCGAGCACTATCCCGGCGAGGCCGCCGACCACCGAAAGAACCACCGCCTCGAGGAGGAACTGCGCCAGGACGTGGCGGCCCTTGGCGCCGATCGCCATGCGGATGCCGATCTCGCGCGTCCTTTCGGTGACCGAGACCAGCATGATGTTCATGATGCCGATGCCACCGACGAGCAGCGAGATCGCCGCCACCGAGCCGAGCAGGACCGACAGCGTCTTCGAGCTCGCCGCGGCGGTCGAGGCCATCTCTTCCTGCGAGCGGAT
The DNA here is from genome assembly GCA_044230215.1 of Thermoanaerobaculia bacterium. Classification (GTDB taxonomy): domain Bacteria; phylum Acidobacteriota; class Thermoanaerobaculia; order Multivoradales; family JAGPDF01; genus JAGPDF01. Next base: position 16,353 of record JBGARM010000009.1, read on the forward strand.
CATGAAGTCGGCGTCCTGCCCCGGACCGATCCGGTGGCGCTGACGCAGGAGCGTGTCGATCTCGCTCTGCGCTTCGCCGACGCGGTCGGGCGACTTCGCCGCCGCGAGGATCATGCCGACCCGCGAGCGCCCTTCGAGCCGCTTCATCACTGTCGTGTAGGGGGCGACGATCGCGTCGTCCTGGTCCTGCCCCATCGTCGATCCGCCCTTCTTCTCGAGCACGCCAACCACACGGAAGGGCACATTCTTGATGCGAATGGTCGATCCGACCGCGTCTCCCGCCGGGAAGAGCGCATCCGACACCGTGCGTCCGAGCACCGCGACCTTGGTCGCCGCGCGCACGTCGGCGTCGGTGAAGAAATCACCGGCCGACACGTTCCACGAGCGGATGAAGGGGAAGTCCACGTCCACTCCCTGGATCTGCGTCGCCCAGTTGAGCTCCCCCGCCACGACCTGCGCCGAGCTCCGCGCCGTCGCCGAGACATAGGCGACAGAAGGGCAATCGGCGCGGATCGCCGCGGCGTCTTCGACGGTGAGGTTCGACGAGCCGGAGAACATCCGCGCCCCCGAGCTGGTCGTCGTGCCGGGGAAGATCATCAGGAAGTTGGTCCCCAGCGCGTCGATCTGCGCCTGGATCGAGCGCGAAGCGCCCGAGGCAACGGCGACCATGGCGATCACGCAGGCGACGCCGATGACGATGCCCAGCATGGTGAGCGCCGAGCGCATCTTGTTGCGCGCGATCGATTGCAGCCCGACCTTGACGATATTGGCCACCCGCATCCAGCCGATGCTCATGCGGCACTCTCCTTGCGGCCGGCGAGGCGGCGCTCGGCGACCGGATGATCGGAGACGATCCGACCGTCGCGAAAAGCCACCGCGCGAGAGGCGAACTGCGCGATGTCCGGTTCGTGCGTGATGATGATCACCGTGCGCCCCTGACCGTTGAGCTCCTGCAGGATCGCCATGATCTCCTCCGAAACGCGCGAGTCGAGGTTCCCGGTCGGCTCGTCGGCGAGCAGGATCGCCGGGTCGGTCACCAGGGCGCGGGCGATCGCCACCCGCTGCTGCTGGCCGCCGGACAGTTGCGACGGCGAGCAGCGGCAGCTCGACGTTCTCGACCGCAGTCGTGCGCGCCAGCAGGTTGAAGTTCTGGAAGACGAAACCGATCTTGGCGTTGCGGATCTCGGCGCGCTGGTTCTTGTCCAATCCGGAGGCGTCGATACCGTCGAGGACATAGCGGCCCGAGGTCGGGCGATCGAGGCAGCCGACGATGTTCATGAGGGTCGATTTGCCGGAGCCCGAGGGACCCGAGACCGCCACGAACTCGCCGGCAGCGATCGCCAGGCTGACGCCGTCGAGCGCCCGCACCTCGACCTCGCCGAGGGTATAGACCTTGACGATGTCGCGGAGATCGACGAGCGCGGTCGCCGCCATGTCAGAACCGCCGGCCACCCTGGCCGAGGGGACTCGCGCCGGGGGTGGCCCCGGCCTTGCTCGTCGTCAATCCGACGACGATGTTGTCGCCGGCGGCAAGCTCGCCGGCGAGCACTTCGGAGAACTTGCCGTCGGAGAGTCCGGTGCGCACCGGTACCGGCACGAGCGAGCCCCCTTCGCCCAGCCTGTAAACCGTCTGCCAGCCCTTCTCCTTCTTCTCGCCGTCGCCGCCGCGCCGGCCCGCGGCCAAACTCTGTGCCGCACCGGCGAAGCCTCCACCGGGAGGGGCCGATGCGGCGCCTCGATTCGCGCCGTCTCCGCCCGCAGCGCTCCGGCCACCGGTTCCACCGCTGCTGGCGCCGGCCGCTCCCTCCTCGGACGGGCGGAATCGCAGCGCCGCGTTGGGCACCCGCAGCACGTCCTTCACGCGGTCGACCTCAACCGAGAGATCCGCGGTCATTTTCGGCCGCAGCTTGAGCTCCGCGTTCTCGACGCCGACGATGACCGGATAAGTGACGACGTTCTGGTTGACGGTCGCGTTCAGCCGCACCTGGGTGATGGCGCCGACGAACTCCTCGTCGGGGTAGGCGTCGACGGTGAAGCGCGCGCTCTGGCCAACGCGGATGCGGCCGATGTCCGACTGGTCGACGTCGGCCTGGACCTGCATCTTGGTCAGATCCTGCGCGATCGTGAACAGCGTCGGCGCCTGGAACGAGGCAGCGACCGTCTGGCCGATGTCGTACTGGCGGTCGACGACGACGCCGTCGATCGGCGAACGGATCTTGGTATACGCGAGGTTGGTTTGCGCCTGCAGCAGCGCGGCCTTGACCTGGCTGATCTGGGCCTCGAGGGCGTCGAAGTCCGCCTTCGCCAGGTCGTAGTCGGCCTGCGCGACGAGCTGCTTGGCGAGCAGCTGCTCCTGCCGCAGCATCTGCGTGCGCGCGTTGCGCAGGCGCACCTCGGACTGCGCCACATCGGCGCGCCGCTGAGCGACCGCCGCCTCGAAGGAGGTCGGGTCGAGCTCGGCGACGAGCTGCCCCTTGGTGACCGGCGTATTGAAATCGGCGTAGAGCGCGGCAATGATTCCCGAGACCTGGCTGCCGACCTGGACCGTCGTCACCGCCGAGATCGTGCCGGTGGCGGTCACCGTCATCGCCACATCGCCGCGGTCGATGACCGCGCTCTTGTACTTGCCCGCCTGCTGCCCGCTCGCATCGCCACGCAGGAAGTACCAGAGCCCCAGTCCAGCGAGAACGGCCACTCCCGCAATCACCCAGATCTTCTTCATGAATCCCCCGGGCCAGGCAGCAGGGCCGCTGGCCGATCGAACCGTCGAAACCGTCAAGCACATCGCGTGCCGGCAAGGCCAGCTCCGCCCGATTCTCCGCGGCGGAACCCGCGCTGAGATCCTACGCCCTGCGAGCCCACCCGTTCGGGTATGGACTCCCTCGAAAGGCGGTCTACCTTGGTGGGAGAACCGCCCCCGATTCCGGGAGCGTGTTGCAATGACCGGGCGGCTGCCCCGCTCATGGCACTGTCGGCGAAAGCCGGCTTCGCAAAGCTTCGGGTCCTCGCCTCTCCGACCAGCAAGTGCCGGCCGGAGTCCCAAGACGGCCGAGCCGCCGGAAAGTCGCCCGGCGGGCGCTACGGCGCCCGAGGAGGGGCGAAATGATTCGACGGCAACTCTCCCGCATCGGCATCCTTGCAGTCGCATGGGCCGCCTGCGCCGTCGGTGCCGCGAGCGCCTGGGACTCCGGCCCGACTACGGCGTTCGCCTTCACTCGATTCGACGCCGGCTACAGCCCGGGTACCGGTGACCCCGAGACGGGCACGACCACCGACACGGGAGCGGACATGCCCGTGCCGATCTCGAACTACACGATGAATCTGGTTCGGGACGCGAACGGCTGGGGCTTCTACGTCTTCTGCGGACGCAACAGCGCCGGCACGACTGTCCGGACGGTGCAGGTCTACTATCCGAGTCTCAACGCGGCCTACGCCTTGCCGGCCGCCGATGACTATCCCAACACGCTCGGTTGCAGCGGGGCGCTCAACATCGTCTTCAACGACCGTGTCTATGTCGTCGGGGGCTTCAACAGCGCGACGGCGCCCTACAATCACGGCGAGACCTGGGTCTTCAACCCCCGGGGCGCCTCGGGCAGCAGGTGGTCCCGGATCGCCACCGCGAACCTCTCGCCGGCACGCTCCTACGTCATGGGAGCTGCCCTCGACGGCAAGCTCTACGCAGCCGGCGGCAGCTGGTTCGACGGATCGAACCTGATCAGTGTCGCCACCGTCGAAGTCCTCGATCCCAAGGCGGCGAATCCGGTTTGGAGCGATACCGCGGCCGCCGATCTGCCGGAGGTCTGCTCGGAAGGGAGGGCCTGGGCGTTCGAGCACAACACCGGTTACCTCACGATGGACCGCGACGGCGTCAATGACCAGCTGATTGTCTCCTGCGGCGGCTGGCCGGACGAAAACGCGAACGTCTACAGCTACCACCCGGACGAGAACGCCTGGCATCTCTTCGCGTCTCTGGCCGTGCCGCGGCGCGATTTCGCCGCCGAGCTGCTCACGCCGAGCTCGGGCGCGACCGGACTCTGGCTCTGGGGCGGCCGATCGACGGCCGACACCAATGTCCTCGACACCTCCGAGGTCGTCCCCCTGAGGGCCTCGAACTGCGACGCGCTGCTGGTCGACGACGACCTCAACAACGGCAGCCTGGTGGAGGGCGGCTGGCCCTACTACTGGACGACTCTCGACCAGCTCGGCCATTTCCCGACGACCTTCTGGCACGCGAGCTCGGGCACGCCGAGCCTCGCGACGCTGAAGCAGCACGACGCGGTCATCTGGTTCACCGGACTCGATGCCAGCGATGCCGTCGACTCGACCGACGAGGCGGTACTCATCCCCTACCTGCAGCAGGGCGGGAATCTCTTCCTCTCCGCCACCGATCAGCTATGGGCGCACGGCTCGACGCCTCTGATGAACACCTATTTCGGTCTTGGCGCCTACGTCAACGACGTCAACCTGACCGTCGATCACGGTAACCCTGCCGACCCGATCTCGAGTCACCTGGGTGTCTACACACTCGCCCACCCCAATGACTGGGACAACTACTGGACCGGCGACATCTTCTCGGACCAGGTTCACGCCGGCGGCGGCGCCATCGAATCGATGGTCTGGGAGACCGTGCATACCCCGAACGCGCTGCGCAAGCAGGGCGGGGCGGTCTATCGCACCGAGTTCCTGGCCTGGCCGTTCGAGTGGGTCGACACCATCTCGCAGCGCATAGAGTTGATGGGGAACGTCACGCACTGGATCTGCCCGGTGCTCAAGGACGGTTTCGAATCGGGCGGCACCGCCGACTGGTCGCGCTCAGTGCCTTGAAAATCGAGCGCGAGCTGCCGTTTCACCGCGGCCGGGGCGGCCCCCCCGGCCGCGACCCCGCCGCCCCCCGTTCCGGCCGGCGC